>JAWLGL010000146.1:0-5588 GCA_041685035.1 Clostridia bacterium | reverse complement strand
GATGTCCCTGTGCCATGAGCCTCTATGTAGCTTATTGTTCTGGGATCTATACCTGTCTTTCTTAATGCATCGGATATCAGGTCTGCCTGTGCATTCGGATTGGGTACTGTAAAGCCGCTGGCTCTTCCACCATGGTTTAATGAAGTCCCCTTGATTACTCCATATATGTGGTCACCGTCCTCTACTGCCTTTTTGAGAGGCTTCAGCAATACAGCTCCTACTCCCTCTCCGGGTACATAACCATCTCCACCTTCTCCAAAGGCTCTGCACCTTCCATCACTTGACGTAAACCTTCCCTGGTTTAGAAATATATACTTGAAAGGATGGACTGAAAGGTTTACTCCTCCGGCAACAGCCATTTCACTCTCACCCTTCCTGATGCTTTCACATGCAAGATGAACAGCAGTAAGTGATGAAGAACATGCTGTGTCCAAAGATACACTTGGGCCATGGAAGTCAAAGAAATATGAAACCCTGTTTGTAATTGAGAAAAAGTTGGAATTAGGGGTTACTACCTTTCCTTTTGCTAATTCTTCAGCTCCAAACAACTGGTAGTGGCCGAACATTACTCCAGCAAAAACACCTGTATTAGTTCCTCTGAGCTGTTCTCTTGTATAGCCTGCATCCTCAAAAGTATGCCATACTGTTTGAAGGAACAAGCGTTCTTGTGGGTCCATGAGTTCAGCTTCGCTAGGGGAAATATTAAAGAAAAGCGGGTCAAACTTATCTACATCATCAATAAATCCTCCCCATTTGCTGTTTGTTTTCTCCTGCTTATTCCTATCAGGGTCGTAAAAGCTGGTATAATCCCACCTGTCTTTAGGTATTTCTGTTATGCAGTCCCTGCCTTGCTTAAGATTTTGCCACAGCTCCCAGGCATTATTTGCCTTAGGTGCACGTACACTGATTCCTATAACAGCTATCTCCTCAAAAACTGTTCCCTCTTTTTCAGGGGCTTTGGTATTAATAAAGTCTGGCTGTTTTACTGTAGTTTTCCCTACTTTATCCTTTTTGTCCTCTGGCTGAGTATTCTCCAGACTCTCTGATACAGCCTTACCCTTACCCTTATCCTGTCCTGCCGCAGCCTTACTTATTTTAAGTACGCTTGTTATTTTGTCTTTGTCACCTTCCAATACAGCCAGTTGAGAAACAGGGAGCTTTAGCCCATCCTCAAATGCCTTAATACCTGATTCGGTACTTAGAGGACTTAGTCCCAATACTTTGTTTAGCAGCTCTAAAGTCTGTTCATCTACCTGCATGCCTCCTTCTTTCCACAATGGCCAGTTGAAGGAAAGTACTTTTCCATAGTCCCTATTCTTTTGTATCATTTCTGCATAATTATCCATAAAGCTGTTTGCATATGAGTAGTCACACTGTCCTAGGTTTCCTAGAATCCCTGCCACCGATGAAAACATCACAAAGAAGTCAAGCTTCTCTTGCTTCAAAGCCTCATCCAAGTATACTGTCCCAAAAATCTTAGGAGCAATAACAGCTTGCATCTCTTCTCTTGTCTTTTTCAATACAAACGAGTCCCTTAATACCCCCGCGCTGTGAATTACTCCGTCTATTCCTTTAAATCGCGTTTTTACCTTTGCTATTACTTCTGATGCATCCTTCTTCCTGGATATGTCCGACCTTATGTACATTACCTCAGAGCCTATTGATTCTATCTCTTTAATCTCTGCTTCCTTCTCCGGCCCCAACTCAGACCTTCCGGTAAGAACAAGCCTCGCCTTCACCTGTTTTGCCAGATACTTGGCAAAAATCAGCCCTAAGCCTCCTGCTCCTCCTGTGATTAAATATACTCCATTCTCTTTTAGAGGTAGGTTATTATTCTGCTGGTCTTCAAGCTTAACCTCGGTTAGCCCTTTTACAAACCTCGCACCTTCATGGTATTGAATCTCAACCTCCACGTCAGAGCCGGCTTCAAATTCAAATAATATAATATCTATTATTTTGTCTACACTAGGTGGGACATCTGATGCGGCTTTTATTCCTAAGGTTTTAAAAATAAACTTACTGTTTTCTAAGTGCATGGTTTTCATGAACCCGCCTAAGCCTGCATACAGCGGTTGATACTTCTCCTTGTTTACCATGTAGATATAGAGCAATTGAGTCTTATGTTTTATCCTCTGACCAATAAGCGCCTGGCTTAAAAAAAGGAGAGAATACACGCCTCTTTCAAGCTGTGTACTTATTACCTCTTCACTTCCTGCAAACCTTTCTGAAGCCCACATATACACTATTTTCTGGGGAAGTAAATCTTTTTCTCTTAAGGTATCAAATAATTTGCTGTAGTCTTCTTTACTTGCAGGGTTAATTTCAAATACCTGATTTCCCAAATAAGAAAAGCTTATTCCTGGTTTTACTAGAATGACCCTGGGTTCACCCTGGCCATGTTGGCTTAACCTTTGCTTTACAATATTGTGCAGGCCTTCATGGTTATCAAAAATTAAGATATTCTCTGAAGTTTGATTTTCATTGACTGAATTGACACCTGCTTCGGATTTTCTCCACTCGGTGCTGCAATAAATTGCAGAATATTGCTCAGCTTTGACTTCTGAATCAACCCTGTTATTTATCTTAACGCTAAATACCTCGCCAAACTCTCTTTCCAGGTATTCTGCCAGGTCCTTTATGTTTGTATACTCAAATAATAGGGTTGGGTACAACTGCTGCCCAAGTCTTTCTTCAAGTTTATTAACTAATGCTAGAAGCTGTGTTGAATCCAGACCTTGGTCATAGAAGCCTTCTTTGAGTTTGACTTCTTCCTTCGGTTTATGCTGTATTTGTCCTACCATCTGAAGCAGTTCATTTTCAATAATATTTCTTAGAGTCCTTTCCTGACTAACTTCTTTTACTTCCTCTACAGGTATTTGCTCTGCTGGAATAGGCTTTCTTGATTCAGCCGCTCCAAGATTGGTTATCAACTCTTTTGAACGGATTTGTTTAGCAGCAAGCTTTTTAAACCCTGCAACCTTCTTGCCATATTTATTAATAAGGGCTATATCTGCATAAGTCACGTCTTCAGACGGCGAACTTATACTTGATTCATCTACATACACATAACATATATCACCTAACCCTTCAGCAGCGCTGAAAGCTTCTACATATACTGGAATGAAGGGCTTTCCATCAGAGAAACTCATCCTGGACCAACTGAAAACCGCTATGGTGGAAGCATCAAGATATGCTGGATGAAGATAGAAGTAATCCAGATACGGCTTTGCCTGTTCATTCAGATGCAGCTCTGCCAGCAAAAACGTGTCTCCCTTGTAAATCTTGCCATCTGCTTTCATAAACTCATAGTGATTGATATCTACACTGCGAGCCTTAGCATAGGCCTCATCCATGTCACTGACTTGAGACGCTGATGTTTTAAGCTGTTCAACATCAATAATGTTCTCCATAGTCCTTGCACTAATGTGCAGTTGGCATTCAAAATTATTTATCCAGTCTTGAGTTACAGGTACTCCATTACTAATTTGCTGGCTTGCAGCAGCAACGTTCCAGAATCCAGCCTCCTTCTTTATGGTTACCCTAAGCTTTCTATCAAGGTTCTCTGAAGTATATACAGGTTCTTTAAATAATAAGTTTCGAAGCTCAATTTCTTCTGAATTAAATCCCTTTGACCTTAAATACCTGTAAATAATATCTATATAGGTAACCCCGGGCAGGATCCTTACACCATGCACCCTGTGGTCTCTTACAATAAAATCATCATTTTTTATAATCAAGCTGAACTGCATCACATCTGTACTCTTCATGAATTTCTTTCCCACCTTTCACACACCTATTTGCTTTGGTCATTGTCGGGTGATTCATCAAATATTTCCAGCAAGGGCGGAATATAGCTATTTTCAATTTGAACTATTGGTTGTTTGTCTTTACTGCTGTCATTATGTAAACCTTTTACATCTTCCTTGCTTGGCAAAACCCAACTACCATGATGGTCTTTACCAAGCCAATAGTACTTTCGGTTAAAGTTTACGGCCGGAAGACTCTGTCTCTTATTTTGATAATTAACCATCAGTTTTGAATCACATTCACTTATGATCAGATGTGCATTTGTTCCACCAAAACCAAATGAGCTGATTCCTGCACGTCTTAACTCTCCTCTAGGCTCCCAACTCTTCAATCCGACATTGGGATAGAACGGTGAGCTGTCAAATTCAAATCGGGGATTGGGTTTTTCGCAATTCAGTGTAGGAGGAAGCTGTTCATTCGACAATGATAAGGCAACTTTAATAAATCCGGCTATACCTGCGGCACTTAGCAGGTGGCCTATATTTGTTTTAACACTTCCTACTGCACAGAACTGGCGTTCATCAGTCCATTCCCTGAATACTTTTGTGAGAGCCTTAAGTTCAATGGGGTCACCTATCATTGTACCTGTACCATGAGCTTCAATATAAGTTATTGTATCAGGTTTGACATTTCCTTTGTCTAAAGCTGCCCTTATAACATCGCTTTGCGCTTCAGGGTTTGGTGTTGTTATTCCCATAGTGTGCCCGTCATTATTTACCGCTGATGCTTCAATAACTGCATAAATCTTGTCACCATCTGCAATTGCTCTATCTAAGGGCTTTAGTAACACTGCGCCGCAGCCTTCACCTGGTACAAATCCATTAGCTTTCTCGTCAAATGTATGACACTTGCCATCCGGCGACAGTGCTCTGCCTTCACTTAACGTCAGGTACGGCTTTTCATCCAGCAGAATGTCTACACCGCCGGCCAAAGCCATTTCAGATTCTCCCAGCATAAGGCTCTGACAAGCCATATGTATACTTACAAGGGATGAGGAACAGGCCGTATCTACTACGATACTGGGCCCCTTGAAATTAAACAAGTGAGATATATGTGCGGCAATAAAGTTCTGCCCTATTCCTATGATGCTTGTCTTTAACAGCTGCTGAATCCTCTCTGCATAATTTGCAACTCTTGAGCCTACAAATACTCCCACCTTCTTATTTGACAATTCATTGCTTACATACCCTGCATCCCTCATTGTTTCTGCACTTACCTCGAGGAACTGGCGAACCAGAGGGTCAATATGAGGAGCTTCTTCCTCTTTAATATTGAAGTACTGAGGGTCGAAATATTCTATATCTTCAATAAAACCTCCCCATTTACTAATACTCTTACCTCTCTGGTATTCAGGTGAGTAATAGCGTTCCACATCCCATCGCGACTTGGGAACTTCAGTAATACTACTTCTACCCTCCTTAAGGTTCTCCCAGTAAGCTTCTTTATTCTTTGCTCCCGGGAAATGACAAGCCATACCTATTACTGCTATCTTCCTATTAGCGGATTGGTCAGACTGTACGGATAAATATTCCAAGCTTTGCGAACTATAATTGCTAACTGGTTTGAAATCAGGAATAATTGTTCCCGGGCCATCTGCTTCTTCCAATACACTTTCAGCTCTATCATCAGGAACTATTGCCCCAGATTCCAGTGTATTCGGGAATTTGTGGTTAAGGTAACTACTCAGCGACTTGAATGTGGGATGTTCCAGGAAGATAGACGGTTCTACCTTTGCGCCTATCTTCTCTTCCACCCTTTTTACCAGTTCAGCAAGAAGGATT
>JAWLGL010000145.1:0-5591 GCA_041685035.1 Clostridia bacterium | reverse complement strand
AGAAGAAATTGCAACTGAGGCTGAGGTAGACTATCTCGGGACCGCAAACGGCGGGGTACTCTTCGAAAGAAGGAACGGCAAGTATGAAGTCATACACTTTGAGGCCATTGACTTTGTACTTTGCTGTAAAGTGGTAGAGGCGGTTGAAGAACTCCTTAATAGAGGCATCAATGTAGTCTACCATCTCAGCTCTACAAGATTGTTTCTGGTAAGGAAGAGCAGCCTCGAAGAATTCTGGCCCGTGTTCTATCCCCAGGAAAAGTTAAGAAGTAAAAAAAGTGAAGTTTTCTTATTTGAAGATTTTACATGGGATGTACAGCAAAAAGGAATTCTTAAGGAGCTTGTCAAAATCTGCATAGATTTTGGTAGGGAAAACTTGATTATTGCAGGCCAGTTTTCCAAGTTTCTCAGACAGCTTGGGCTGAACTTCTGGGAAACTGCACCAGGGAAATTCGAAGTTTGCAGTATAGGTGCCAGTAAGAAGGCCTGCATAGAGAGGATTATCAATCTCGAAGGAAAGAAAGGTAATCTCATATTACCCCACGAAGTAGCATTCTTTGGGGATAACTGGAACGACAGGGACGCTCTTGAGTTCTGTCGGGGCTACCTGGTTTCAAATGCCCCAGCCGACTTGAAGAAGGAGCTGCAAGGCGTATACGGTATCGGAGATGTTGCCTCTGGAGCCGTAGGCCAAAAGATTCTATCTATAGTTAAAGGATACAATCGTCGCATGACCCCTGAGGAAGTGTGGGAAGAAAGGGCGAGGATGAGAAAAAGTGTGAGTGGTTAAACTCACACTTTTTCTTTTCAGTTCATCAGCTGCCTGGTTTGCCTGTAGAGTTCCCTGTAGATTTTGATACTATTCATATATTTTTCGGTGTTCCTGCTGTCAGGTTTAACAACCTCATCCTCAAGACGAATAATTTTCGAACAAACTTCCCCGGGTGAACTGAATATTCCTGTTCCAAGGCCGGCCATTATTGCTGCTCCCATGCTTGCCTGTTCTATTGAGGAACTTGTATAAACCTCACATTCAAAGATATCTGCCATTATCTGCTTCCAAACCTTGCTTTTTGCTCCGCCGCCGGAGGCAATAACCCTGTCTGGCCTAAGGCCGAGTTCCTTAAAGATATCGAGGCAGTCCCTTAGAGAAAAAGCAACGCCCTCCATTACTGCCCTTATCATGTTAGCTCTGCTGTGATTAAGTGTCAGACCGAAAAATACTCCTGCTGCACACGGGTCCATATGTGGAGTACGTTCCCCAGTAAGGTAGGGAAGGAAAATTACGCCTTCGCTTCCAGGGGGAACATTTTCAGCCAGTGAAGACATTTCTTCATACGAATTCATATTTACTATGTTATTCTTCAGCCATTTCAGCGACAGCCCAGCGCTAAGTGTTGCGCCCATGCAGTTCCAGGTACCTGGAACTGCATGGCAGAATGTGTGTGTTCTTAGTTTGGGGTCATATACAGGGGTTCTAACCGGTGTAAATACCTGACCGCCTGTTCCAATGGTCACTGAAACGGTTCCGGGTTGAATGATACCGTTTCCCAATGCCTGTGCAGGTTGGTCACCCGAACCGAATACGACTGGAGTTCCTTCGCGAAGTCCTGTTTCACGTGCTGCAGCCCTATTTATATATCCTGCAGTTTCTAATGGAAGAGAGCATTCGGGTAAAACTTCGGAATTTAGCCCCAGTAAGTCGGCTAGTTCCTTGCTCCACCTAAGGTTTGCAGTATCAAACAATAACGAACTTGAGGCATCAGTGACATCTGTTCCCATTTCTCCTGTTAATCTGAGACGGATATAGTCTTTAGGTAAAATTGCCTTGTGAATTCTGTTATATATGTATGGTTGGTTATCCCTTATCCACATTAAAGATGCAGCGAAGAATCCGGTGGCAATAGGGTTGAGCGTTAGTTGGCCAAGCTTTTCCCTGCCGACGGTACGGTTTATGTAATCCACCTGAGGTTTGGTTCTCTGGTCTGCCCAGATAATGCAGGGCCTTAGGGGGGACCCTTTTTCATCGAGTACCACCAAACCATGCATCTGACCGGACAGGCCGATGCCTTTTACTTCTTCAGGTCTGACTGCAGTGTGGGAGAGAAGCTTTCTGATGACCAGACAGGTATTGGACCACCATGTTTCAGGATTCTGCTCTGCGTATCCGGGTGAAGGAATGTCTATATCATAATCCTCCTGAGTTATTCCCAGGATTTTTCCGTCCTGCCCGAGAAGCATGGCTTTAACACTTGAAGTCCCAAGGTCTATGCCCAGAAGATATTTCATCGGGTATCCTCCTTTGAACGAGTAAAATGTTTCAGAATACATAATATATTATATTGAAGAGGTTTGGCAATGGGTTTACCAATTAATTATTGTTAGGGATGTCTACCCGATGTATTCCTGAATGATTTCACGTGAGAATCCAAGCGACGCCAGAGGAGCATTTATATCCCTTTCAAGGTCTGGAACATAAGCCTTCACAGCCTTGAAATCACCGTACATTTCATATTCCCCAACAGCGGGAGGAAGAAGTACCGACTTAAGTGTTTCAACCCTTATCTTGCCATCTCGGTATGAAAACTCGGCCGAGCCCTCGATTATAGTGTAGATAAAGAATTTTCTACGGTCAGTGAGGGCATATACCGAACCTGATACATCCCAGACTTCTGCGGCAAAGAATCTATTTGCTGCAAGGATAGTTTTTTTACAATCACGGCTGACCTGGATTGAAATGCCTCTTTGCTTCCTTTTTCTCTTACTTGAGAAATCAATAACCTCCAGAGCCTTTTCAATATGAAGCGGACGGGCGGGATTACCGTTTTCATCCTTACGTCCGTAATCGTAAACCCTGTAAGTTGCATCTGAGTTCTGCTGGACTTCGAGAAGCATTATGCCTTCACAAATTGCATGGACCGTTCCGGCAGGTATGTATATGGCATCGCCAGCCGAGACGGGCATTCTGTAAAGATAGTCTTCAACAGTATCATTCCTGATAGAAAGTTCAAATTGTTTCCGGGTAACACCTTCAACCAAACCATAGTAAATATATGCTCCCGGATCTGCAGAAATTATGTACCACATTTCATTTTTGCCGGGCTCACCGTTGTTGAGAAGAGCATAACGGTCATCAGGATGAACCTGCACAGACAGCTTTTCATCAGCATCAATTAACTTTACGAGCAGAGGGTACCTTTTACCATCAAACTCGGTTCCGACTACTGCACTGCCGCGTTCCTCAATTATTTCGGTCAGCTTTCTGCCTTTCAGTGGACCATTTGATATTACGCTTATTCCTTTGGGGTGACAGGATGCCTGCCAGCTTTCAGCAATCCTATCTAGAGAGAGCTCACCATAAAACTCTTCGAGTTTCGTGCCGCCCCATATATAATCCTTCAATACAGGCTCAAATACAAGCGGGTAAACCTGCTGGGTTCTATCGCCATCAAGCTCCAAATATTGTTACCTCCTCAGACAAACTCATTATTATATATATTTGCCTGTTAGGAGGAAAAATAACCGTGAGTGGATATATTTGGGGATGAATATGGTAAAAGAAAGAAGCCGATGCATTAAATCACCGGCTTCTGGTTTAAGATTAATTATATTTTTAGTGTTTCTTATCCAGCCATTTAACCAAAGCCATATCATGCTTATTAATCATATGAGGATGTGAAGGAATCACCCTGAATGTGTAACCGTAATTCCCTCCATCTTCGATGGATAAGGTTTCAGCATAATGATAGGTTCCATTAGCAACCTGTTCTATAAGCTTCATAGGTTTAACCTGGGCGTTTTCAATATGGCTGTTTTCTCCAGTTTTGCCGTAATATAATTCAACAGTAACATGGGAGGGGTCAATATTGCCTAAATATACTCTAGCCGAACACTCAATGGCTTGGCCTGCTGAAACATTATGCTCACTGAAGAAGTTATTATTATCAAGAGGAGTTATATCCACCTGAGGCCAATTATGCTCTATTGAAGTTTTCCACTCACAATAACCCTTGGGCAGTTCATAGTTGCTTTGAACAATTTCAGTAATCTTGCTCATCTGGGGAATATAATACCCGTTAATATAATCCTGAAGCATTCTTGAGGTACTGAAAGCCCTTCCTATAGACCTGATAGACTCCTTCATGGTTTGTACCCATCCAGTAGGGATACCGCGTTCATCACGGTTAAAGTAAAGGGGGAGTATCTCATTTTCAAGCGTAGAGTAAAGGCTTTCGCTGTCGGCACTGTCCTGATGGTCGTAATTCTGGTAATACTTGTCTTCTCCAATTGCCCAGCCGTTTTTCCTGTTATAGCCCTCAATCCACCAGCCGTCAAGTACGCTGAAGTTGACAACCCCATTAACGCCTGTCTTCTGTCCACTTGTACCACTGGCTTCAAGTGGTCTTCGTGGATTGTTAAGCCATACATCGGCACCGTGAACAAGGTATCTTGCAACACTCATGTTATAATTCTCCAGCAGGATTATTTTTCCCTTGAATTCAGGTCGGTTTGCATAATCATAAATCTGTTTTATCAGCTCATGAGCCGGTCTGTCGGCAGGATGAGCCTTGCCGGAGAATATAATCTGAACAGGCCTGTCTGGATTATTCAGGATTTGCATAAGCCTGTTAATATCCCGGAATATCAGGTTGGCCCGCTTGTAGGTAGCAAATCTCCGTGCAAAACCTATAGTCAGAGCATCCGGGTTAAGATACTGGTTGATTTGTTTCAGTTCTTCCGGAGGACTTCCATGGCGTGATTTTTGTTCTTTCAACCTGTTTCTGACCGTTTCAACCAGATTATTCTTTTGTTCAGTATGAATTTCCCATAATTCTTCATCGGGAATATCGTATATCTTATCCCACATGCCTTGATCGTGGATGCGGTTTTCCCAGTCAGAACCCATATATTTGTCAAAAAGCCTCTTGAACCTGGAGTCGAGCCAGGTAAGTGTATGAATACCGTTGGTTACATGACCAATGGGGATTTCATCCTCGGGAATGTTTGACCAGATATCACTGAATATATTCCTTGAGACTGCACCATGCAGTTCACTAACGCCATTTTTCTTACCCGCAAGCTTTAAGGCTAGAATGGTCATATTAAACATCTGCGGCGCATCGGGAGTTGTTCTGAGTCCAAGATTAACAAACTCTTGCCTGCTGATTCCCAGGTAGCCCCAGTAATTGCTGAAGTATTTGTCAATCAAACTGAGAGGGAAGACATCGTTGCCGGCAGGTACCGGTGTATGGGTAGTAAATACCGTGCATGCTGAGACAACTTCCTTTGCGACTTTAAACGACAGTTTATTTTCCTGAATTAATTTTCTTATTAACTCCAGTCCTAAAAATGAAGAATGTCCCTCATTCATGTGATAGACAGCAGGTTTTATACCTAAAGCGTCCAGTGCTCTTATGCCGCCGATACCAAGTATAATTTCCTGTGATATTCTCATTTCCTGGTCTCCACCATACAGTCTTGCCGTCAATTCCCTGTCAGAAGGACTGTTCTTATTTATGTTAGTGTCAAGCATATATATTGGAATTCTTCCAACCCTTACTTCCCAGACTTTTGCGTATACTGACCTGCCG
>JAWLGL010000144.1:0-5633 GCA_041685035.1 Clostridia bacterium | reverse complement strand
GTTCCGGCATATCTGCTCATTATTACTTTGTCTCCAACCTTAACCTCCATTTTTATCTCCTTGCCGTCTACTACCCCGCCAGGACCCACGGCAAGTACTTCAGCCATTTGTGGCTTTTCCTTGGCAGTGCCGGGAAGAACAATCCCACTCTTTGTGGTTTCTTCACCCTCAAGCATTTTAACCACTACTCTGTCCGCTAACGGTCTTATTTTCATGAGTATACCTCCTTATGATTTTTGTTGTTAGCACTCACCTAAGGCGAGTGCTAATTGCAGATATATATTATAAAATATGAAATTGGTTATCAAATATGTATTCTGGTTATTTTAGGCTCAATTTATTCATATAGAGGAAATATTTTGGTTTTTTTTGCTCTAGCTCTTTTTTTACTGCATTCTCTCTCTTAATCTGAAGTATCACTGAATTCTGGTCTGCCTTGAGTATCTGAGTCTCAGAATCAGTTTAACAGTTTCTACTATTACAAAGGGCAGAACTGATGCTGCTGCAACTATAACCCACTGGTTTAAGTCCAGCAGTACAAGTTTGAATGCCTCCCTGAGGAACGGAGTTCCAATAATTACAACCTGAAGCAGGCCTGATACCCCAACTGCGTAAAGCATGTACTTGTTGGTAAATAAGCCTACCTCTGCAATGAGAGACCTTGACGACCGCACATTAAAGGCCTGCACAAGCTGGCAGAAGCTCAGGGTAAAAAAGGTCATTGTTCTTGCAACATCTATACCGTATGCTCTGCCATACATGAATACTGCAAGGGTTATCAGGGCTATCATCATACCTTGAAGTACTATAAGATAACCTAAACCATCTGCAAATATACTCTTTCCAGCTTTCCTGGGGGGCCTGTTCATAACATTCCGGCCAATTGGCTCAACACCCAGAGCCAGAGCTGGGAAGCTGTCGGTCACAAGATTGACCCAAAGAATATGTATGGCTAAAAGCGGTGAGTCCCAGTTAAGCAGTATGGCTGTAAACAGTAGAAGTATTTCAGCAAGATTAGTGGCAAGGAGGTATTGTATGGCCTTCCTCAGATTGTCGAATATTCCCCTTCCTTCCCGTACTGCCGATACAACCGTAGCGAAATTATCATCGGTAAGCACCATATCGGCTGCTTCCTTTGCTACATCGGTTCCTGTAATCCCCATTGCCGCACCTATATTAGCCTTCTTTAATGCCGGTGCATCGTTAACTCCGTCTCCGGTCATGGCAACAATATGACCTTTATCCTGCCAGGCATCAACTATTCTGACCTTGTGCTCAGGTGAAACCCTGGCATATACCGAGTACCTCTCAACATCCCTGTTAAACTCTTCATCAGACAATCGGGACAGCTCAACTCCAGTAATTACCCCTTCTTCTCCCTTCAGGATGCCAAGTTCCTTTGCGATGGCAGCAGCAGTTGCCTTATGGTCTCCGGTTATCATTATTGGCCTGATTCCGGCCTTCAGACAAAGATTCACCGACTCTCTTGCTTCTTCCCTGGGAGGGTCTATCATTCCTATCAATCCGGCAAAACACAACTCCTTTTCGGCTGTATCCGTCGTAAGGGGCTCGGGAATACTCTCAACATCCTTGAACGCAACCGCCAGAACCCTGAATGCCTTCTCAGCCATCTCAATGTTTTTGCTTTCAATCTCTTGTACGTCGTGTTTTCCGGCTTGAACCACTTCCTTACCCTTCAAAACATGCGTACATTTGCTCAGCAGTATATCAGGAGCACCTTTTACCATAATCCTGAACCGGTCATCCAGCTTGTGTACTGTAGTCATCAGCTTCCTGTCTGAATCAAAAGGTATTTCGGCCACTCTTGGTTTCTGGTTTTCAACAGCATGCTTCACTATTCCCGAATCTGCAGCAGCAACCGTTAAAGCTGTTTCAGTCGGGTCTCCTATCCCTCTCCAACCAGCGTCGGTCTTTTCAAGCCTTGAATCATTGCAGAGAGCACCAATTTCCAGTATGATTCCAAGTTCAGATTCTTCTACGTGTTGTGCCTCCATATCCCAGGATTCCTGTAGAGAAACAACCTGCTGAACGGTCATTTTGTTCTGTGTCAGGGTTCCCGTTTTATCTGAGCAGATTACAGAGGCACTCCCCAGGGTTTCAACCGCAGGAAGCTTCCTTATTATTGCATTTCTTTTTACAAGCCTGCGTACACCCATGGCAAGGACAATTGTTACAACAGCCGGAAGCCCTTCAGGTATTGCAGCTACAGCCAGACTGACGGCAATAAAGAACATCTCAAAAGTATCTCTGCCCTGGAATACCCCCAAAGCAAATATAACTATACATATGATTATTGCCCCAATTCCCAGCCACTTACCCGTCTCGGCAAGCTTCTCCTGCAGTGGAGTTCTGTCATCATCCTGGTCAAGCATGGATGCAATCTTTCCTACCTCGGTGTTCATACCCGTGGCTGTGACCACTGCACTTCCTCTTCCATAGGTTACAATTGTACTTGAGAACACCATATTTGTCCTATCGCCAAGTGGTACATCACCTTCAATTATGCCTTCCTTCTTCTCAACCGGAACCGATTCACCTGTTAATGAGGACTCCTCTACCTTGAGGTTGATGGCTTCTATTATTCTTGCATCCGCAGGTATAAAATCTCCGGCCTCAAAAAAAACTATATCTCCAGGGACCAGCTCCTGTGCAGACACAACCTGAATACCGCCGTCCCTTTTCACCTTTGCATTAGGAGCAGACAGATTCTTTAATGCCTCAAGGGATTTCTCAGCCTTGCTTTCCTGCACGGTTCCCATAATAGCATTAACAAGTACGACAACAAAGATGATTACTGCATCTGCAATCTCTCCTAGTATCCCTGATATGACTGCCGCAGCCAGCAAAATCAGTACCAGCACATCCTTAAACTGCGAAAGGAGCATTTGCAGCCAGGTGTTCCTCTCCCTTCCCTCAATCTTATTCAGGCCATACTTCTTCTTCCGTTCTTCAACTTCACTCTGGCTTAAGCCTGTAGAAAGGTTCACCTTAATTATTTCTGCGGTCTGTTGAACTGTTTTTTCATTCCATTTATAGTTTTTCAAACTTAATCCCTCCAAGCGGACAGTAAATTCAGGAAATTTGACTTATGCAATATAAGGTAGGGGGGCGCGGCCATTCGCTTCGCTCAAGGAACTTCCCCCTTCGGTTACGGAAAATGAATTAACTAGCGAATAAGTCTGCGGAGAAATCTTAGCTAAACTATGCGAAGTTATGCTTAAATTTCAGGAAGAATTGACAGGACGTCAATTCTAGGAATTATTGAGCCACGATGGCGAATTAATTCCGGTCTGAAATTTAGTATAACAAGCATTTAGTTTATCTTGATTTCGCAGTCCTTATGAGCGGTTAATTTGTTTTCCTTATATATAAGGTAGGGGGACGCGGCCATTCGCTTCGCCCAAGGAGCTTCCCCTCCTGCACAACTCAAATTTAGGAAATTAAAACCAACAATCATTAATCTATGATAACCTAATATATAAGTCAATATTCCATACAAAATATTATGCTTATATTTAACCATTCATTAGAAAAATAAAAGAGGCTGGCAAAAATTCCAACCCCTTTCTGATCGTAATATATCTATTCTGCTTAAACTTATATATAAATTGCATAACCCATATCACCTTAATCAATTGCCCTGTTCAGAATTTCCCACAGCTCAGGATGCTTTTTCCGGATATTAACCGGTTTTAATTCCTTGTTTACAAAGGCATGTTTGGTAAAACCCTCAGCAATCAGTGTACCATCAGCATCCCTTATTATCTGATAGTTGAACTGGACTTTTACAGGGGATAGGTTGACCATTCGTGTTTGAACAACGAGCTCATCTTCATACTTCGCACCTGACCTGTATTTACATCCGCTCTCAATAAGCGGAAGAAGCACTCCCTTCTTTTCCATATCGCTGTACCTGACACCCATATCCTTTATGTATCCGGTTCTCCCCATCTCAAACCAGGCAAAGTAGTTCGAATGGTGTACAATCCCCATCTGATCGGTCTCAACATAGCGAACCACCAGCTTTGTTTCACTCATGTGCATTCATATCATCTCCTATAATTTCCACCTTCATTATGTTGGTTTTTCCACTTACGCCGGCAGGCACACCTGCTGTAAGAACCACAAGCTCACCTATTCCAACCATTCCGGTTTCAACCGCTTTACTTACTGCTCTGCTGAAAAGCATATCTGTATTATTCTGAGATTCAATGACAAAAGGATAAATTCCCCACCATAAAGCCAGATGTCTGCGTACTTTCTCTGAAGGAGTAAAGGCAATTACAGCATATGCAGGCTTGAATTTGGATACCATCTTGGCTGTATGTCCCGACTTGGTTATGGATATTATTGCAGCCGCATCAAGGTCGTGAGCAGTAGTGCATGTAGCATGGCTTATTGCATTAGTAACATTTATTTCAATGTCAAACTTCCGGTTTGCAAACCTCTCTTCGTAATCAATGCTCTGTTCAGTTTTATCAATTATTCTGCCCATCATTTCCACACTCTCCACAGGATACTTGCCGGCTGCAGTTTCCCCTGAAAGCATGACCGCACTTGTGCCGTCATATATTGCATTGGCAACATCGCTTGCCTCCGCCCTTGTAGGCCTGGGGTTATGCACCATGGACTCCAGCATCTGTGTAGCTGTTATCACCGGTTTCCCTGCCCTGCTGCATTTCTTAATCAGCATCTTTTGGACTGCCGGTACTTCTTCAGGAGACATGTCCACTCCCAGGTCTCCTCTCGCAACCATAATTCCATCCGAAACCTGGATTATTTCATCAGAATTCTCCACACCTTCCCTGTTTTCAATCTTCGATATGATGAGTAGGCTGCTTCCCCCATTGGCTTCCAATATATTTCTTACTTCCCGTACACTCTCTGCATTTCTCACAAACGAAACTGCAAGGAAATCAAAATCGTTTTTTATTGCAAACAGGATATCCTGTTCTTCTTTCGGCGTTACCGATGGAAGCCTCAGCGAAACTCCCCTTGCGTGCATTCCCTTGTGACTTCCGATTACACCTGAATTCTTAACCCTGCAAACAATGTCTGTCCCTTTGATTTCCTCAACCTTCATCTCAACAAGTCCATCGTTAACCAGAACAATACTTCCCGGTATAACATCCTTGTACAGCTCCTTGTAGGTTATACTGCATCTCTGACCGTCACCATCAATATCTTCGGCTACAAATGTATAAACCTGATTCTCCCTAAGTTCAACAAATCCGTTAGTAAATACTCCGGTTCTTATCTCCGGCCCCTTGGTATCCAGCAGAAGTGCAATAGGCAAATTAAGCTCTTCCCTTAATTTTTTTACCATGTCCACCGTTTTCTTATGTCCTTCGTATGTACCGTGGGAAAAATTGAGCCTGACAATATTCATTCCCTTCAGCATGAGTTTCCTGAGTATACTTTCGGTATCGGATGACGGCCCAATAGTGCATATAATCTTTGTCTTCCTCATTTTACTATCATTCCCTTCAATGTGTTCAAAGTACGATACTGAATTAACAATTGACAATGTACAATGTACATATAACTTAAATTTAGAACTATTACTTTTTATGCTTTTAATTGTAAATTATTAATTGTAAATTGTACATTAT
>JAWLGL010000143.1:0-5638 GCA_041685035.1 Clostridia bacterium | reverse complement strand
CTCCAGGTAGCAGATTATCTGCAGGATTCACTACTGATTCTATCCTCTCTTCTGTTATTAGTCTTATTTCCTTCTGGAATGGTCTGTTTGCAAATTCATTGATTTTTTGCACAGTATTTTCAACATGGAATTCAAATGGGTCAAAGTAAAACTTTTTCTTGTATCCCTCATGTTCTATTTCTAAGCTATAGTGCAGAGCTTGAGGATCGATGAATTCGAAGGAGGACGCTCCTGTAGCTTTACCGTCCATCACAACCTGTTTAGCTTGAACAGTGGCAGTCCAGTCATCTTCTGCAGCCAATGGATCAGTTACATGCGAGTATTTCCCTCCGTTTAGTATGTTCATCATTGGAGTAATTAGAGGTATAGCTTCTATCTTTACATTTCCCAGATATGGCTTTACAGGCATATTATTTAATTCTGGATTTCTTACATAATCTTCTCCCATTACCTCTACCAAACCCATATCTGCCTTATTGGTTATGCTTCCGATGATCTTAATGGGTTTTACTAATTTGTTGCCTTTGTCGTCAGTATTTTCTTCCTGAGTATTAGTTTCATTAGTTCTTGCGTCGCCTTTCCTAGGTCTTGTACTTCGAATTTGTCTTATAGTGCTGGTTTGTTGCTCAGTATCTGTCTCAGTATCTGTCTCAACTTCTGGTTCATATTCATTTATGAATACTATCTCCAATGCATCAAGATTTGGTTCTCTTCTTACATTATATTCTGGATCAGGATATTTTTCTCCTTCGAAGATTAAGTAACCTTCTACTGATCTGGTTTTTTCCTTTATAGGTATCATTAATGAGAAAACTCCGTTTACTGCGTTTGCTGTATATTTTGTTCTGGTCCAATCCCAATGGACTACTTCTAAATCAACAGGTCCATTGTATTGGCCTGATACTACGCCTGTAATCACATCATTGAAAGGATCCACATTGAAATCCATTTCTGTATAAGGAACAATTGGATATATTTCTCGGCTTTGGCCTGTTACTTTATATTTTTTATTATCTTTTTCATATACATCTCCCGGTGTAATTTTAAAGATTAAATAGTCTGATGGCAATAAGTTGTATGAACCGGTGTTTATATTGAAGTTTCCTTCATCGTCTGTAGTACTTCTAAGTGTGATTTTATACTTATCTGTCTTCCAATTATATATTTCTATATCTATATCCCTTTTTGCATAGGGTATTGAACCGTTGTCAATTAATACTCTTCCTTCTACTATATTTGTGCTGGCATCAGCCTTTACAAGGAAGCTGGCTGTCACTTCTCTTATAAGATCCCCTGCACCTCCTGATACCTCTTCTCCAACAACCCATTCGCCTTTATAAATGGGGAAGTCTATATAAAAGATGGAGTATCTCTTGCCGAATAGGAAGCCTACCATTTCCGCAAAGGCACTGAGATCCAGTGAGCCCTTTCCGGTAATCTCCCCGTCGGTACCAGTACCACCTCCCCCCTTGATATCGAATTCAGCATCTCCTTTCAATCCCAGCCATATTTGTAGTGCACCTATTTCTACACCCCAGATTATTACACCTACCTGTGGTACACAAGCTAATACTGCATGGAGTTCCCCACTGGCGCTAAAGGTAGCATCAAATCCAGTAGGTCTATATGTTACATAGGGTCCTACGAAGTAAGGTACAAGACCGTAGGCAAATGCTTTGTATGCAAATCCTGCTCTTGCATTGCCTGTGGCAATAGTTCTCACTTCCACATTAACCTGGCCATTTGCGCCAAGCACAAGGAATATTCCTACAAAGGCTCTGTTTCCTTTTTCTTTCCCCATTATTGAACCGAGGTCAATATCATATCCAAATATGCAGGTTTCAACGGTTTTGTTGAATTTCAAATTGCCTTCAAATATTACATCTGCTACGGTTTTTGATTCAAAATAGAAATCTGCTACCGCTCGAGTGGTCAGCCAGTTCAGGTCAAAGTCTGCATGGAAGGTTGGATCTTCGATGACTATAGTTCCTTCTTTTATTTTAATTTCAACTTTCAGTTCCGATTCTTCTTCAAAGTCTCTTAAATCCGAGTACTGTTCCTTCTCCCACCAATCTCCTTCAAACTTTTTCTTCTTAGCTTCTTCCTTTTCTTTTTCTGTCTTTTCCTGCTCTTCCTTAGAAGGATATTGGAATATCATTTTACCTGGAGTAAGGTGAAGGATATGTCTGCTTCCATCATATTCAACATTGGATATGAAGCCCTTATCGCTTGCAGCCAGGTAGTTTTTAGTCATGCCGCTTGCAGGATCCAATTCTACACCCGGTGCGATATAGGCTATATTTCCTGTAGTGAGTTTTATGTCTTGTTTTGGTATTGTGTAGGATTCAAAAACTTCTGTAAGTTCGGGAGTTTCTACTACATATTGCTTATTGCCTGCCGAATCTGTTTCCCCGCTTTCAGTAACCTTATAGGCTAAGCCTTCCACTTCATCAATATATATTTTGTTAAGCTTTGGTGTAAAGGTTGAGGCAGCATCTTTTGGCAGAACCATGTACTTAGAGCCCGGATTATGCCTTAAGCCTTTGAATTTTTTCGGATCTATGGCTTCCTGCTCTGTTACCTTAGCTCCCCCTTCATAAACTACCATATCGTCCAGCCTTATCTGTTCCAGATCATAGTTAATGGTTTCAGGAAGTTTTTCTACACCATTTTTCAATTTATATGTTACTCCCTGAGCCCTAGCGGCAGTTTCTACTTTTTCTAGCTTGCCGATTTCCCTTTCTAATCTGTCCCTATTTTTTAAACGTAAATCAAGAAGGTTTGGATCTATTTTTGGTGTACTGATACTTGGGATTTTAATATCAGCTGGTGTCTCTAAAAAAGTATCCTCAATGGTTCGCCTGGTGGGTGTCCTAGGTGCCGTGGGTGCACTTGCTTCGGCTACCGTAAAAGGTGATATTACAATAGAAAAAATCATCACCAAGGATAAAAACAACGAAATGTTCCTATTGTGCCTATTCATTTCTCCACTTCCTTTTGAAAATAATTTGAAAGCTATATGCCCATAAAGCATATAGTTTTATTGGCAGATTGGTCCAATTATGCAATGTTAACTCTATGATAAGAAAAAAGTGGAATAAATGCTTTTAAATTATTGATTATTCTTTCAAAAAGTTGCAAAATATTTTTTTGCATCCCCAGTTGTACGAAGAAAATACTTTTTTCACAATAAGAAAAGCTTCCAATGGAAGCCTTTATTAATATAAATAGATTATATTGTGCAACATATAACTTACTTTATCTACTTTTTACCTGTAAATCTCTCATATACTCTCGCTACAAGCAATATTGCCTGTTCCCTGCTGGTATTGTCTCTTGGCATAATCTTTGAAGCTGAGCCCTGCATAATATTATTCTTTGCTGCAAATTTCACCTCTTTGACAGCCCAGGAACCTATCAGGCTTTCATCTGCAAAGGCAGGAACTCCATCTATATTTGTATCCACATTTGGAACTGAGCCTGTTATCGCCCTATAGAGCATAACACATATATCCTGTCTGGTGATGAGATTGTTGGGAGAAAATGTATTTGCACTTGTTCCAGTTACAATTCCTGCACCGTATGCCTTGAGTATGTTTTCATTAGAAGTATCTATAAATGGGTTCGGTGATACAGGAACGGCCGCTGTACCTTTCAATTTTTCATAGAGCTTTACTACCAGTTCACAGAATTCTTCACGTGTTATACTTTGAGTATAATTGTTCATTATCCTGTCTGTATACAAGCCATATTCTACGGCCTTTTTTAATTCTTCCAATGCCCAGTTGCTTGCTCCGGTGAAATCCACCGCTGTGGCTGCAGCCTGGCCTGGTGTTGTTACTTCTGCCATATTCGATTCTGTGGAAGGTGTTTCTCCCTTATACGCATAAACTACATAGTAATATTTTGTATTCGGTTGGACTGCAACATCTGTATAGGTGGTTACATTAGCACTTAGTGTTGCCACCACTTCCCAATCTCCTGTGGATGTTCTGTACAGTAAAAATCCATCTTCACCATCTGATTTATCCTGCCAAGTTAATACAACTTCATTGGGTTTCTGTGCTTGTGCTGTGAGTCCTTCAGGAGCTGCTAAAGCTGCTGATGCAGCTTGTGTAGTCAAAACCTCTGCAATATTGGATTGTGCAGAGAAAGTGCTGTCTCTGTATGCATATACTGCATAATAATAGGTAGTGTTAGGCTTAAGATTGGTATCTGTATAGGTAGCAGTATTAGCACTTACTACTGCAGCCTGTTCCCACTCTCCGGTAGAAGTTCTGTAAATCACAAAGCCTTGTTCATTGTCTGATTTATCTAGCCAGGTGAGTACTACCTCTGTAGGGCTTTTAGCCTCTGCCGTCAACCCTTCTGGTGCAGCTGGAGCCGTTGCTTGAACAGGAGCTGCTTCTGGAGTTGTTATCTCTGCTAAATTTGACTCTGTTGATACACTGGTTTCATTGTATGCAAACAATACATAGTAATATGTGGTGTTGGGCAAAAGATTTTCATCTATATATTCAGTTGTATCCGCATCTAATACTGCTGCTTCTTCCCACTCTCCTGTAGCAGTTCTATAGAGAAAGAATCCCAGTTCATTATCGGATTTATCCTGCCATGCAAGAGCAATTTGATTTTCGCTTATTGCTTCTCCTGCTAATCCTTCAGGGGCCTTTATCTCTGCAGAGACAGCTGTACCTTGATCCTGAGTGCCTGGTATAGCTCCAGTATCTGTAATTGTACCGGGTTCGGTTACATTTCCTGAATCAGTAACTGCTCCAGGTTCAGTAGTTTTTCCCGTATCTGTATCGGTTCCAGAGCCAACTCCAGGCTTTGTACCAAATATCTGGTCTTTATCTATTTTCGGCTTTGCACCTGTTCCTGTACCTGTACCTGTTCCTGTTCCTGTGCTTGTACCTGTTCCAAGAACAGTCCCAAGGTCAGGTTTTATGCTTATATCAGGCAGCTTTGGTTCGAGTTCCAAACTCGTTCTTTTCAATTCTCCAATGACCTGTATATCCTTAATTTTCCCACCGGTTGTTGTTCCTTCTGATGTTGGTGTAGTCACCTTAAGTTCATTAGAGTATGAGGTGTATTTTGTCTCCATTTTTCCTGTTGCTGAGTTTAGTTCCTCTTTTCCTGCCTTTACTCTATAGTAGTAAGTGATTCCCGGCTCCACTGTTCTATCTTCAAAAGAGACACTATCCTTTGGCAAAACCTTTATTTCAACATAACTCTTGTTTTCTATTTTTCTTTCCACTACATATAGAGTCTCAATTACGGCTGTATCTTTCCATTTGATTGAGACTAAATTTTTTTCTGCTTTTACCAACTCCAGGTTTTCAGGAGCGCTAAAAGTCATAAGCTGGAGCCTTGGGTCTAATAGTATAGGCAGCGAATCCGGATTAGGTAGTGCCGTATCTGTAGTAGTCTTGCCAGGGAGAGTTGGTGCCATTTGTGTTGGTTTGGTTAGTGTTGGTACCGTTAAAGTCGGCTTTGTGGGCATAATTTGCTTTGTAAGCATACCCAAGTCATCTGCATTCACAGGTAAACATAATAACATCATAATGCTAAAACATATCGGGATTATTATTACTTTCCTCATTATTTCACCCCTTTCTAAACAGAAGGGACTCCAGCT
>JAWLGL010000142.1:0-5680 GCA_041685035.1 Clostridia bacterium | reverse complement strand
AAATGGAGGTTAAGGTTGGCGATAAAGTGATAATGAGCAGATATGCCGGAACTGAAGTCAAGATTGACGGTGAAGAGCTGACAATTCTCAGACAGAGTGATGTACTGGCAGTAGTAGACTAAACAAGAGTTCAGAGTTGATAGTTCATGGTTGATGGTTTTAACTACATATGTTGAAGCAATTCTAGGCTTTCCTAGCTTATCAACAACCAACTACCAACCACAAACAAATTTGAGGAGGGAATAAAATGGCAAAACAAATTCTATATAGTGAAGAGGCAAGGCGTGCGCTTGAAAGAGGCGTGAATCAGCTTGCCGACACTGTTAAAATTACTTTAGGACCAAAAGGAAGAAATGTTGTTCTGGATAAGAAGTTCGGTTCGCCATTAATTACAAATGATGGTGTGACAATTGCAAAGGAGATTGAAGTTGAGGATGCATTTGAGAATATGGGTGCACAGCTTGTAAAAGAGGTTGCAACCAAGACAAATGATGTAGCCGGAGACGGAACAACCACTGCAACTCTCCTGGCACAGGCTATAATAAGGGAAGGACTCAAGAATGTTGCTGCAGGTGCAAATCCCATGATAGTCAAGAAAGGTATCCAGAAGGCAATAGATGCTGCAGTTGAAGGTATTAAGGAAGTAAGTACAAAGATTAAGGGTAGAGAAGATATCGCAAGGGTTGCTTCGATATCGGCCAATGACAAGGAAATTGGAAACATTATTGCAGATGCAATGGAGAAGGTAACAAACGACGGGGTAATAACGGTTGAAGAATCAAAGACAACCGGAACAAATCTTGAAGTGGTTGAAGGTATGCAGTTTGACAGGGGTTATATCTCTCCATATATGGTTACCGATACCGAGAAAATGGAAGCAGTACTTGATGACCCTTACATCCTGATTACAGACAGGAAAATAAGCAATGTTCAGGATATGCTTCCCCTGCTAGAGCAGATAGTACAGCAAGGCAAGAAACTGGTTATAATTGCAGAGGATGTTGAGGGTGAGGCACTGGCAACATTGGTTGTCAATAAGCTTAGAGGCACATTCCAGTGCGTTGCTGTCAAGGCACCTGGATTCGGTGATAGAAGAAAGGCAATGCTTCAGGATATAGCTGTACTTACCGGCGGTGAAGTCATAACAGAGGAGCTCGGTCTTGATATTAAGGATATTAAGATTACTCAGCTGGGTAAAGCAAGACAGATTAAGGTCCAGAAGGAAAACACCATTATTGTAGATGGTGCCGGAGACCAATCGGAAATCAAGAAGAGGGTTGCCCAAATCAAGGCTCAGATTGAGGATACTACATCTGATTTCGATAAGGAGAAACTGCAGGAGAGACTTGCAAAATTGTCGGGGGGTGTAGCGGTTATCGAGGTTGGTGCTGCAACCGAAACCGAGATGAAGGAAAAGAAACTCCGTATTGAGGACGCTCTTTCGGCTACAAGGGCTGCAGTTGAAGAGGGTATTGTTGCCGGCGGTGGTACTGCATATGTGAATGCAATACCGAGAGTAGCCAAATTGCTTGAAACAACTGACGGAGATGAAAAGACAGGTGTAAGTATTATACTTAAAGCGCTTGAAGAGCCGATAAGGCAGATTGCTGCCAACGCAGGACTGGAAGGTTCGGTGGTTCTTGACAAGATACTGGCAAATGAAGCAGGAGTTGGGTACGATGTACTGACAGAGAAGTATGTCAACATGAAAGAATCCGGAATCGTTGACCCGACCAAGGTAACACGTTCTGCTCTGCAGAATGCAGCAAGTATTGCATCGATGGTACTGACTACCGAAAGCCTTGTTGCCGATTTACCGGAGAAGGAACCTGCAATGCCGGCAGGAGGAATGGGCGGCGGAATGCCGATGTATTAAGGTGAGGGGACACACCCACAGGAAGAATTCCTGATGAGTGTGAACAAGAGGTATTCCTTGACGGTCTGGGGAATGTCCCCATGAATGGAGACTAGATGATACCTAGTATTCATAGTTTTAGGCACAAAAAAGAATCCTGACATCTCTGTCAGGATTCTTTTTTGTGCAGGTCAAGGTATGGCTGTTTTGGTAACCATTGAAATACTTGGGAAAAAGGATTATAATAATATTGTAACAATTCTTTGAACTGCTCATCCTGTATTTTTTCTTTCAGTTTTGCGCAGCTATTTGTACAACTGAAGCACAACACAAGCTCTATTATATAAGCTTGCTTCCAGTAAGAATATTATGTGAAAGGGGTCATTGTAGATGATTAGAAAAGTATTACTGACCGGACTAATACTGATAATTTTATCTGTATTTGTAGTAGGTACGGGGTTCTGTGCCGACATATGGAGGTGGACACCTGGAAGGGATATCAGATATACCAAGGTGCTGGACAGCGGAAAGATATTTGTATACGGAAGCTACAGTAGTTACGACTATTATGGCATACTTAATCCTGATAATACCTGGGCCGTCAATCCTACCGGTTGGCCAAACGGGTATTCTGATATGAATGTTAAGACTCTGTCCAATGGCAAGCTGCTGCTTCAATCCGGAAGTACATACGGAATACTTAACCATAGCGGCACATGGGCAATAAGTCCCAGGGCATGGAGCAGCAGCTTGCAGATAACCAATCTGTCGGGCGGGAAAATGCTGTTTATCGGAGGGGGCAGTTACGGCATAATGAATTCCAACTGTTCGTGGGCAGTAGGTCCAAGTACGTTCTACAGGTACGGGACTAATGATGCTTTATCAATTGCCAGAACAAAGGTTTTATCCGACGGAAGCATATTATTGGTTGGGAGAGACCACGATGATGATGATGAACGGCTGTACTGCAACGTGCTCAAACCTGACGGTAGCATGTTGTTTACATCCGCGCAGTATATAGGGACAGTTTCTAGCAGCAGGTATACCGCTTCAGGGAGCATAAACATAACCGAAATGTCAAGTCAAAGGGTAGTAGTTACTAGCCTTGGTGACAGCAGCAGCCGTTTAGGGGTGCTTGGATTCAATGGAACAACCTGGTACTGGGAAGAAGAACCGGATACCCACTCTACCATGACAGGCATCCAAACAATCTCAGATAATTACATAGTAATTTCCTGTTCATATTGGAACGGTGGAAGAGTCGCAGGGCTTAGGCGAAGCGGCTCATCCTGGAGCTACCAGAGCATTTCAGGGTGGAGCGCCGAGGTCGATGTAAGCGGCACTGACAGGAGCAACTTTGTCCGAAACCTGGTTAAGCTGCCCGACGGCAGAATTTTTGTAGTGGGCGGATACCAGTACGGTATACTTAAGCTGAATACTTACAATAGTGCTATATGGGACAAGTCGCCTACAAATTACAGCCAGTTCAGTTCTGACTATTCCGGCTGGAATACTTATTTGAATGTAAACCTTTCATCAAGCAAAATACTGGTTTACGGCACCAACGGATATGGCATTCTTAATTCCAATGGTACCTGGAATGTAGAGTTGAGACAGTGGCCGAACAGCAGTAATGGAGAAAAGAAATGTGTAAAGCTTGACGGCGGCAAGCTTCTTATAACAGGGTCAACCGGCAGTGACAGAAGATATGATTATGGTATTATGAATACAGATGGGACATGGCAGACTAGTCTGACCAACTGGCCGGAGGGGTATTCCTACTATGAGACCGAGACCCTGTATACAAGAACCCTATCCAGCGGAATGGTTGTAATGAAGAAAAATACTAACAATTCTTATTACTATGCTGTTCTCAAGGGTGACGGAGCCTGGGCTGTGAGTCCCAGACAGTGGGTAGCAGGAAACAGGCTGACAGCGTTTGATGAAGCATCGCTCCAGAGGCTGATAATTTACGGTGGAACAGGGTACGGTATACTTAACGCTGACGGTACTTGGCTCAAGTCTCCGGTTGTATTTCCCGGTGGAAATGCAGTGAATACCTGGACTGAACTCAGCGACAAGAGTATTATGTTCGGCGGTCAGAATGGGTATTACTCTGTAATTGATGCATACGGTGATGTTGCTGTAGAACCTAAGGGCTGGGATGTTAGTTATACAATAAGCGGCAGTACTACTTCGGGAGCTATATTTACCATGGTGCAGCTGATGGATGATGAGAAAGTGCTGGCCGCAGGTAAAGACGGGTATTACCAGTTCCTGACCTTTGAAGAAATAGGGATTGATACCGGAGATGGGACATGGGAAGGGGCACCGCTTCCTCCAATGCCTGCGGTCACCATGAAGGCAAATGGCTATATGGTTGTTTCAAACAGGCTTGACTACATACAGGTTGTTGACCCTGAAGGCAATCTTCATGAAGATCCGATAACAGGTAATGAATATAAGCAGACGTGGGGGCATACTGGGCTGAATATTCTTGCCCTGGTAACAAGACCCGATGACAGCGTACTTTTGGCCGGAGAGAAAGGGGCATTTCAATTAAGGAGAACGGATGGGACTCTTGTTAAAAAGCCTGACGGTTCCCTGCCCGACGTAAACAAATGGGTTCACACTGGAGTGGATATAATAACCCTTCAGGTTGTTCCGAATGGGAACGTACTTATGCTAGGGGAAGACGGGTATTATCAACTGCTTAAGATTACAGGCAGTCATCCCAATTATACCCTTGAACTTGGGGGAAGCGGGCGGTTCGCAGGTGTAGGCAGTACTGTATCTGCACTGCCTAGACCTGATGGAAGGATAGTACTGGTAAGCAACAGAGGATTTGGCTATTACAAGCTGGATAATGATTATGATATATCGCTGAAGGAGGAAAGGCCTACCGAGGTTGTCCTGAATACCAAGTGGGAAGGACAAGGGTTTGCCAATGCGAAGCTAGTAATTACCGATGAAAATGGTTCAGTAAGGGAAGAGAGCTTTTCAGGGGCAACTGTGACTGCAGCAAACCTGAATGCCGGTAAGAAGTATACTTTCATGGTTAAGAGCCAGATGAATTTCCCCATATCCTTTATGTCCAGGCCGGTTGAGGTGACAACCACCCTGCCTATTGAAATAGCCGATTTTACAGACAGGGTGACCGGGGCAAACAGGTGGATGACTGATGCCGAGGCGCAAAATCTGAACTTGTATACTCCTGATTCTGAGATTGTTTCCAGGCTGATACTTGACCCCAAGGGATGCGGAGTCAATGAATATGTTGTTGATTTTGACACCAACCTTGATAATGAGAAGATAGAAACATACGATATCAGTGTAGCAAAGATAGAGGCTGAAGGTGAGGTAATTGCGATACCTGAGGTTGAGCAGGTTGATTCTCAAATCATACGTCTTACAGTAAATCCTGCAAGTGACCAGAGGGATAAGAAGATAACTGTATATGTAAAGTATAAGTTCAGGAAACTCAATCCGGATGACAAGCTGGTACAGCTAGGAAAGGATTCTTTTACAAACAGGGTCTCGGTGAGAGCGACGACAGTTGATGATGATTCGGTTAACATGAATAAGACAAATACCATTCTAATCAGGGATACCAAGATATATTATATGTAATTGTTTGTGGGGGACGTTGCTTAGGTGAATTTAATAGCTTAGTCCCCCAACCTATAAAAAAAATCACCTCTTTGCTACATTTTGTGTCTAAGTTTAGTGCTTTTAGAAAATATAATATGAATAATACTTGAAAAGCAAAGAGGTTTATGGAGGAAATAAGAGTAATTTATATATATTATGTAAATCTTAGTTGCA
>JAWLGL010000141.1:0-5707 GCA_041685035.1 Clostridia bacterium | reverse complement strand
GTTCAATATCACTCTGGGAGGGGGATGCTAATGTTCTGTCAGAACTGCGGGGAGAAGGTTATAAACCCGGGAAAGTACTGTGAATTCTGCGGCAATTTTATTAACACAGAACAAGGGACAGCAAAACAGGAAGATGCAGTTCAGGGTTCAAAAGTTTTTAATCAGAGGCTTAACTTAACAAAAAAACAGAAAGTTTGTATTCTTGCAGTCTCATTCTTACTAATCGGGATGTACATAGCTTACCAGGTGGTGGCCGGATTTAATTCGCCTGAATATGTGGTACAGTGCTATTATTCATCTTTAGCTGAAGGTGATTATTCAAAGGCGTTTGATTATGTTACGGTTCCTGACGGTCAACTGATTAACAGGGAATCCTTTTCAAGCTACATGAAGTATGCATATGACAACAACAGAATTGAACTATTCAGAATTGAAAGAGATAAATCAAAAGACGGTTCAAGGCCTAAGGGTGAACCTTTTAACTATAAGGTTGAAGTAAGCTATAAGCTCAAAGGCAGCAGTCAGACCAGGAATGATATTATTAACCTTACGCAGTCATCGGGAAAAAATCTGTTGTTTTTCCCCGATTGGAAAATTGCTGTTGATGATATTCTGCAAAGTGAATGGATTATTTCTGTTCCCAAAGGTGCTAAACTGGTGATTGACGGCAAGGAAATCAGCCGGGAAAACATAACCGGTGAAGTCAGGCATCCGGACTATAGCTATTATGTGAACGATGGTGCTAAGATGGAGAAATATACTATAAGAAATGTTCTTCCAGGCTCGTATAAAATAAAAACTGTGATAGATGGTTCCAAGGATAACTCGGGTCAATACGATACGGTAGATGTGGAAATCAGAAATCAGCCTGATGAGGAACTTGAGCAAACAATCAAGGATACGGTTAATGGACTATTCAATGCGTTTCCATCTGCGAAGAGGGGTACTGACGCAGGGAAAATTGAGGAGTATGCAGTCAAAGATTCTGATTTTATCAGGGAAATCAACTGGAGATATGCTCTTAAAAGCAGTGGCCAGTATGACTTCGATGTAGCTTCAATTGAGTATACCGGCATCCACCTGGACGATGCGTATCATGCGCGGGCAAGTCTGAATGGAAGTCTCAGGATTACTCAGTCCGGCTCTACTCCAGGTGATAACTCATATTCAAATGAAGCAAGTATTTCCGGCACTTATTTCCTGAAGAAAATTGACGATAAGTGGAAGATATACCATAGTAATTAAGCATAAGGGGGTAATTTTATGCCAAAATTTTGTGTTAACTGCGGTACTAAACTAGAGGATGGGCAAAATTGTATGTGTTTTGAGACTACCGGAATATCAGCAGACCCGGGTGAAGCATCAGCTGCTGCAGCCCCTATAGGAGGCTCGGTGGTACTGGCAAAACTATTGAATGGAATAAAAGATGTTGGGATTTTTACAGGAGTATTGTATTTTCTTAGCTTCATACTTCTGCTGCCATTTGCTTTGAATCAGACTGGAAACGTTTTGACAGTGGCAGAAATTGTTCTGATTATGGTTGTAGCGGTTGTAGTTGTACATATTCTTGTGAACTTTCTTTATTATCTGCTGGTTGCAATACCATTTGCTGCATCGGTACTGCTTTTTATATCGGGTTATTTACTTTTTCTGTTTGCTCCGATATTCGGCGTTTCAGCTCAAATTGTCCTATCGGTTGTGCTTGGCGCGTTTTCAGCTGTGGTGGGAGCGTTATCCGGGATTGACATTGGTCTGAATTACATGGTGGAGTTCATTACAAGGGTAGGTCAGACCCTAATGGCTCTGGGAGGTTTCATGTTCTGGCTTGTAACCAAGGGAAAGGAAGTTAACTATTTTGCCTTAGGCGTATTTCTGGTTCTTCTGACACTATTCGGAGTTATTACTACAGGACTTACTTCCTTCGTAGGATTGTTTGCATTCCTGTTTATCTGGCTGATTGTATATTATAAGGTTAAAGACAATAATATCCCCGACCTGACAATACTGTTCAAGATTATTGCGACAGTTCTGGTGCTTCTGGGTTCGTATGCCGTTAAGCTGTACGAGAGTGGTTCGTTTATGTTCAGTGCCTCAAGTGTATACGGTTCACCAGGGTATGCCCAGTTCTTGAATATTTATGGTACTGTTATAACTATTGGCCTGCTTATAGGTATCTGGAAGCCGACAGTACTTACAAATCTTTTTGCGTCGGGCGTTCGCGAAAAAATAAGGGGATTGTTCAACAGGGTGTCAAACAGCTATTTTGTTCGTATGTGCAAGTAGAGAGAGATTAGGTCTGCAGACACGGCGGGAGGGATAGTTTCCCTCCTTTTGCCATTGCTTACTCGGTTGTTAATTTATTCTTCCTTACAATCGGAGTGGAAGTTGGTTGCAGGGGATTTGATTTTTTTATGGAATAATGGTTATATTTAAAGTATTAATGCCGATATATTTAAAACTGCGGGGAGGTTTGCAGGTGGCTAATGGAATACCAGCTAGGGAGTACGTGTTGAAAGCTTTATACAGGATTGAAACCAAAGAAGGGTACTCCAATCTGGTTATCAATGAGCTGTTATCTGAAAAAGATATCGGTTCAGTCGACAGGCCTTTTATAACTGAACTGGTTTATGGAGTTACAAGCATGAAGCTTATGCTTGACTACCTTATAGATAAAAATTCCAGAATCAAGGCGAACAAGATTTCACCATGGGTTAGGAATATTTTAAGGATAGGGCTCTACCAGATACTTTTTCTGACACGGGTGCCTCACTCAGCTGCATGCAACGAAAGTGTCAAACTTGTCAAGAAATATGGACACAGGGGTTCCGCAGGTTTCGTTAATGCAGTTTTAAGGAATATTTTGAATCAACTGTCCTATAAAAGCATTGAACAGCTTCTTTTTGAATCACAAGAGGTCAAGCCTGGTTTAGAGATTGGTGAGATTGATGTTCCGGACAGAATATCTATTCTCCATTCCCATCCTAGATGGATTGTAGATATGTGGATTGAGCAGCTTGGGGAGGAGTTTACCGGAAGTCTTTGTGAAGCAAACAATCAGAGAGCGAGCGTAGCTATCCGGATAAACTGTTTAAAAACAGACCAAGAGAAGCTGAAGAAACTGCTTATACAAGAAGGAATTGAGTTTACTGAATCCCAGTGGACCGACGCTGCGCTTGTATTGAGAAGCGGCAGTCCGGTCACCAAGTTGTTTCGGGATGGCCTTTATACCGTTCAGGATGAGGCTGCTATGCTTGTTTCAGAAATTCTGGACCCCAGTCCGGGTGAAACGGTGGTAGACCTTTGTTCTGCGCCCGGGGGTAAAACAACTCATATTGCACAACTTATGCTTAATCAGGGGAAAATATTTGCATTTGATATATATGAGCACAGGCTGGAACTTGTAAGAAATGCTGCTGCCCGGATGGGTGTGGAAATTATTGAAACCAGGGTGGGAGATGCTGCCCAACCCAATGAGAGTATGAAAGGCTTATGTGACAAGGTGCTGGTTGATGCTCCGTGCTCGGGACTCGGGGTGATTAGGAGAAAGCCGGAGATTAAATGGAAAAGGAATCCCGGCGATATTGATGAGCTTTCAGAACTGCAAAAGAGAATACTATACACTGCATCAAGCTATGTAAAGCCTGGCGGAAGGTTGGTATACAGTACCTGCACAATAAGCAGGAAAGAGAACGAGGAAGTAGTGCAGGATTTTATTAAGAAACATCGGAATTTTGAAATTGATACAGGCTGGAAAAAGCGGCTCCGTATCAGCGGTGACGATAAATATGTATATTTGTTCCCAAATGTTCAGGGTACTGACGGTTTTTTTATTGCCTCGTTGATAAGAAATTCATAGGAGGGTTTATTTGGAAAGGACTGACTTGAAAGATTTATATATTGAAGAAATAGAGAAAATACTTTATGATATTAGACAGGAAAGCTACAGAGCCAGGCAGATATTTAAATGGCTGTACAGAGGTGTATGCAGTTTCAGTGAGATGACCGATATATCCAAGGAACTCAGACAGGAGTTAGAAAACAGGTGTATCATCTCCTGCCTGGAGATTAGTGACGTTCAGCAGTCGGGAGATGGGACATCCAAGTACCTTTTCGGCCTGAGTGACCAGAACTCAATTGAAAGCGTACTTATGAAGTACAAATACGGTTATTCAGCCTGTGTATCGACCCAAGTCGGATGCAGGATGGGATGCAGGTTCTGTGCATCCTCGAAATGTGGTTTTGTAAGGAACCTTACAGCCGGAGAAGTAGTAGACCAGGTAGTAACCATGCAGAGAGAAACCGGCGAACGTGTTTCGAAGGTTGTATTCATGGGGATAGGAGAGCCGCTGGAAAACTATGCGAACACCATTAAGGCGGTTAAATTGCTGAACAGTCCTCATGGACTGAATATTGGGTACAGAAACATGAGTGTTTCAACCTGTGGCCTAGTTCCGGCTATTCTGAAGCTGGCGGAAGAGAAGCTTCCAATTACGCTGTCAGTATCGCTGCATGCATCCAACGATAGAATAAGAAGTGAAATAATGCCTATAAATAAAAAATATAATATTAAGGAGCTGCTTGATGCCTGCAAAAAATATATCCAGGCTTCAAAAAGAAGGATATCATTTGAATATGTGCTTATATCTGGTGTAAATGATAGTGATGCAGATGCAAAAGAACTTGCTGCCAAGCTGCATGGTATGCTGGCACATGTCAATCTGATTCAGTTAAATACAGTGCAGGAAGAGAAATTTAAAAGAAGTTCTTCTGAAAGAGTGGGTAGATTTAAGAGTATTCTAGAGCAAAAAGGTATTGAAACAACTCTGCGAAGAGAACTGGGAACAGAAATCGAAGCAGCATGCGGACAATTGAGGCGGAAGTCTATTAAAGACTAATGTCATACCGGGGAGAGTGATTTTGTGAGAGTCGGTGCATATACCGATAAAGGCAAGGTTCGTCAAGTGAATGAAGATAGCTATTACATACCCGGGGATATGGACAATGATATCCGGCTTTTTGTTGTTGCTGATGGAATGGGTGGGCACAATGCAGGTGATATAGCCAGTAAGGTTGCAACTGAAGTTGTTACAAAGTATATACTGCATAATTTCGGTGACTGTGACAAGGACAAGGATAACCTCCTCAGCCTATTAAAGGAAGGTATTATCCTTGCCAACCAGAGTATCTATGAAAAGTCGATGACTGACCCTCAGGTTAAGGGTATGGGTACAACCCTTGTCGTTGTGTTAATATATACTGGAAGACTTTACATAGCCCATGTTGGAGACAGTAGGGTATATATTATACGAAAAGCTGGAATCTTCCAGCTTACACGAGACCACTCCTTCGTAGAGGAGTTAGTTGAGAGCGGACAGATAACCAGGGAGCAGGCGGCGAGCCATCCGCAGAAAAATATTATTACAAGGGCTCTCGGTTCTGAAGGACAGGTTGATATTGATGTTTGCGTAAGACGGTTCTATAAAAATGATACTGTTATTCTATGTACAGATGGTTTGACAAACCTGATTTCCAATCAAGAAATCAGTCAGAAGGCCCAGACTATCGAGTCACCCCAGCAGTTGGCTGAACAGCTGGTTGGCATGGCCAATGAAGCTGGAGGAATTGATAATATAACTGTTGTTGTTGTAAGGAATTAAGCTGTAATATGTGCCAAGAGTTTTGTTAGGAGTGAAGCGGGAGATGGAAG
>JAWLGL010000140.1:0-5798 GCA_041685035.1 Clostridia bacterium | reverse complement strand
TACACTTGTCCGATGTAATGCAAAGTGATATACTGACAGGGTCTGGATGTAGGAAATGGAATGAGAAAAAATCAACCAGGCATAGGAGTCAGGTGTAAACAGATGAACGCTGCCTGTCGTATATGGGAGATTGATTTTGCCAGAGGAATAGCCATTATACTGATGGTCTTGTTTCATGCAGTTGTGGACCTGACTGACTTTTATTCGGCAGGTATTGATTACCTTGAAGGCTTCTGGTACTTCGAGGGAAAGATAGCTGCCATACTATTCATCCTTGCCGCCGGTATCAGCAGTACGTTGAGCAGGAACAACCTGAAACGTGGCTTATTGATATTTGCTTGGGGAATGCTCTTAACCATTGTTACATATATATATAATCCCCAGAAATTTATTGTTTTTGGCATACTGCATTTCCTTGGACTCAGTATGATAATATACCATTTTATGAGGGATATTAAAAAGAGAACAGTTCTTTTATTGTCACTGGTAGTTATCCTTGGTGGTTTTGTTTTTGCGGACATCAGTTTGGAGACATCATATTTTTTTGTGGCAGGACTAACGTCCAACAGCTTCTGCTCGCTTGATTATTATCCTGTTTTTCCATGGCTGGGTGTTTTTTTAATTGGAGCCCTGGCTGGCAAAACCCTGTATATTCATAGAAAGAGTCTTTTACCCTCAAGTGCAAAACCCAACTTTATCAATTTTCTTGGCAGGCATTCACTCTTTATTTATCTTATTCACCAGCCAATTATTCTGACAGGGTTATATTTATTGGGAAAATTCTAGTCTGAAAATTCTTTTTTATATGCTTGCAGGCAGTCTGCAATAATTTTGATGGCCTCGTCCCTTCCCAGAACCTCTTTTACGCTTGTAACCTTATGTTCAAGATGTTTGTAGACCTCAAAAAAGTGCGATATTTCATTGAATATATGGGACGGAAGCTCGCTTATATCTTTATAATCAGTCAGTGATGGGTCTTTAAAAGGGACAGCAATAATTTTTTCGTCAATCTCGTCATCATCAACCATTTTTATTGCTCCAATAGGATAGCAGCGCACAAGTGTCAGGGGGTCCAGCTCTTCCTGGCACAGGATAAGAGCATCAAGAGGGTCGCCGTCCTCGGAATATGTCTTGGGAAGAAATCCGTAGTTGGCAGGATAATGGGTTGAGGTGTAAAGTATCCTATCCAGGACAATCATGCCTGTTTCCTTGTCCATTTCATACTTTTTCTTGCTTCCCTTGGAAATTTCAATAACGGTATAGAAGTCATCGGGCTTCATTCTGGTAATATTAAAATCATGCCAAACGTTCATTTGAAAATCTCCTTGTCTATTTCTATTCTAATTATAAGGTAAACTTTTTAAAATGTCACTTTTGTTTTGTTCGACAGTAATTGATTTATATTGACTTGAAGTGGTATACTATCTCATGGAAGTCATTTCCGTTTAATCAATATAATCTTGGGAGGACAGGAATGGGAAACGGTGTTGGAAGGATACTCAGAATACTGGCAAATATAGTTTTTTTGGTAATAATGTTCGTTGTAATGTATAAGATTTCATTTAGCAATCTTTTAGATATTCGAACCTATGTCGAGCAGGAGCAGAATGTGTTTACACTAAACGGGCTGATTCATTTCAAGTCGATGATAGTTGCTGCAGTATCTGTATTGTTTGCTCTCGCAGTATTGTTTTTGCCTGCTGCATTAAATCTGGTCATTCCGAAAAAAATAATACCTGATAAAAACCCAAATTAAATTAATATTTAAGAATATAATAGCATTATAAGTGTTATCAGAAGGGGGTACGTATAGTGCGTATAGTAGGCTTGAACGGAAGTCCCAATAGAGAAGGAAACACAGCGTTTCTTATCAATAATATTCTCGAGAAGGCCGAGGCTTTGGGGTGTAGTACGGAAATTATTCATGCCGGAGATGCAGTACTGTCCTGCAAAAAGCCTTTCTGTACAGCATGCAGCAATCCATGCAGCGGCATATGCTTTAAAGGAAGTGAGCTTGAAAAGGCCTTTGAGTTGATTTCTAAGGCTAACGGAATACTGATTGGTAGTCCTGTATATTTCGGTACCGTTTCAGCCCAGCTGAAGGCATTCTTTGACAAGTCCAGGAGTATGAGAAGCGGGAAGACGTGGATAAATAAAGTTGCGGCTGGTGTTACTGTTGGAGCCTCAAAGTACGGTGGTCAGGAAACAACCATGAAAGCGCTTCACGATATTATGCTGGTTCACGGGATGACTATAGTTGGAGATGGCCATACCGAATATGATGCCGGACACCATGGAGTTTGTGCACAGCGGCCGTCAAGGGATGACCAATTTGCTCTTGCAAGGGCCGGAATACTCGTAGAAAGAATGGTAGAGGCCTGCAAGGCTGCCGGAGTACGAAAATAGTTATGCAAATAACTGTTGATAATGTAATGTCTCAAATGTAAAATAGCATAGTATAAATATTCTGGGTGGAAATATGGATATTTGGAGAGATACAGAGCAAATTGAAGAGCAGGTTCTTTCGCCCTATGCAGCCTTTAGCAGCAGGTCCCGAGGCAGGATGGCGGAAGAGGATAAGTGTGAAATAAGGACCGAGTTTCAGAGGGACAGGGACAGGATTATTCATTCAAAGGCTTTCAGGAGGCTCAAGCATAAAACACAGGTTTTTATATCACCCGAAGGGGACCATTACAGGACAAGGTTAACCCATACGCTTGAAGTTTCACAGATAGCTCGTACGGTAGCCAGAGCTCTGAGACTCAATGAAGATTTGACTGAGGCAATAGCTTTAGGGCATGACCTTGGCCATACTCCTTTTGGACATTCTGGAGAAGCGGTATTAAATAAAATATGCCCGCATGGATTCAAACACAATGAACAAAGCCTTAGGGTAGTAGACCTGATAGAGAGAAAAGGCGGGTTAAATCTAACATTTGAAGTGCGTGATGGAATACTTAACCATACAGGTGAAAACCTGCCGTTTACCCTGGAAGGACAGATTGTAAGGTATGCCGACAGGATAGCATATATCAATCATGATATAGATGATGCGTTAAGGGCAGGAATCCTGAATGCTGAAGACCTTCCGAGGTCCTGCATAGAGGTTCTTGGAGATACAAGCAGTGACCGTATCAATACAATGATTATGAATCTCATATGCTCAAGTGAAGGGAAGGAAAAGATTGTTATGAGCGGGGAAGCCGGAGATGCAACCCTTAAGCTCCGCGAATTCATGTATGAGAATGTATATGTTGGTTCAGCAGCAAAAGTTGAAGAAAGAAAAACACAGAATATAATAAGTCAGCTGTACAGCCATATAAAGAATAACCCTGAGCTGCTGCCTGAAGACATTAAAGACTTGCTTGGGGAGTATGACCTCGACAGGATAGTATGTGATTATATTGCCGGGATGACCGATACCTATGCGGTAACAAGATTTTCAGATTTCTTCATCCCGGCTCCATGGAAAATATAAATTTGCCTGAGAAGGAGAATAGTAATGATTTTATCGGACAAGACCATCAAAAAACTGATTGAAACAAAGGAACTGATTGTTGAACCACTTACTGAGGAACAAATTCAGCCTGCATCAATTGACATGCGTTTGGGCAGGCACTTTCTGAAGGTGGAGGAGAACCAGGTAGAGTGTATGACACTGAGTACACCAATCAAGTATTCTGAATTTGAGGCGGATGAAGTAATTATACCCCCGCATTCCTTCCTGCTTGCGACAACCATGGAGTACATAAAGCTCCCAAATAATCTGACTGCATTTGTTGAAGGCAGAAGCTCAATAGGCAGAATGGGGCTGTTTATCCAGAATGCAGGATGGGTAGACCCTGGCTTTGAAGGCGAGATTACTCTGGAACTTTATAATGCAAACAGGCTTCCAATCAAGCTGACGGCTGGAAGAAGACTCTGCCAGCTGGTTATTGCAGAAATGGATGTTGAAGCAGAGAATCCGTATGAAGGTAAGTATCAGGGCCAGAGAAAGGCAATCGGCAGCAAAGTATATAAGGACAACGAATCTGATAACAAGAGCCTGTAGCAGGGCTCTTTCAATTACTGTCACGGGGACGGTTCTTTTGACAGCATCAAACCTGTCAAAAGAACCGTCCCCGTGACAGGGAGGCTGCATAAAAAAAATTACAAAAATTTTCCGCCAGCTTGGTTTACTGGTTTTTCTCGCATCATTTCCTAGTTTAATTATTATTTTTAATGAGCATATTAATGTTGAAACCAAGACTGGGAGGTGAATCTCAATGGCAAATAATAAAACACTCGTTCCGGAATCAAGGTCAGCGCTTGACAGGTTTAAGTATGAAGTTGCAAGTGAAGTAGGTGTGACTCTTAACCAGGGCTATAATGGAGATATCAAGGCCAGAGATGCCGGTAAGGTAGGCGGAAACATGGTTAGAAAGATGATACAGTTTGCAGAGCAGTCAATGTCGGGAAGATAACTCGTTGAAATAGCTTTAAAAGGGAAGAAGTAAAACTTCTTCCCTTTTATGACCATAAAAGTACCATTCAAAATTTTTTTCAGGTATGCTATAATAAGACCATGAGGTGATCACATGAGAAGATTCTTAATGCTTCCTGTTTTTTTAATTCTTTTTATTCTTACTTTTGAGGTCAGTGCCCAGGATATCACGTACATACTTCAAAATCCAAAGACCTATACCCTTGAGAAAACTTATGTTATTAAGAATATAGGAGCAAGTGAAGCTACAGATGTCAATGTAGAGATTCTGGCAGGCAGCCAGGATATCTTTGATTATCAGTACGATTTAAGTATTGAATACCAGCCTGAACCGGAGCAGATAGTTACAGACAAGTATGGTAATAGTATTGCGAAATTCGGATTCAAGAGTTTACCGGCCGGAGAAAGTATAGAGATTGATGTAATCCGTAAGGCTACAAGTTCAGATGTAGAATATGAAATTGATACTTTTCATTTGTCTCACAGTAAGACTGATACAAGTCAGAATATTCTATACCTTAGGCATGTAGATAAGATTGAAACCAGTGACCCGATTATTGTCTCGAAGTCACAACAGCTTATTGAAGGTGCAGAGGATGATTACAGCAAGGCAAAAGCCATTTTCGAATATGTAAATACATACATGACTTATGATGAATCCGACCGGTATAGGAATAAAGGAGCAGTATCTGCACTGACAACAGGAAGAGGAGTATGCGAAGATTACGCAACTTTGTTTACTGCTCTTTGTAGAGCGGCAGGTATACCTACTAGAGTGGTGGAAGGGTATAGATTTGATAGAAGGACGGATCAGCTTCTTGGCCACCAGTGGGTCAATGCAGATTTAAACGGCCATGCCTGGGCTGAATTTTATCTTGAGGACTATGGCTGGGTTCCGGTGGAAGTGACTCAGATATATACGGTTAACGGAAAAAAACAGGTCTACTGGCAAGGGTTTTCAGCACTCAAGGGTAGTCAGTATATAGCAACCGGCCTTCATAATCCGTCAAAGCATGATATTGATATGACATGCTATGTTGATAAGGGACATGAAAATGATGTTATATTGGAACCTGTGAAGCATAAGATTAGACTTGAAGAGATTACTGTGGTTAAGCCTGAGGAGAATCCAACCGAACCAGAAAAAGTTGCGAAACTTGTTTTCTCCGATGTAGATGAAAGTAACTGGGCATACCAGTATGTATACAGCGTATATGGAAAAGGAATAATCAAAGGGTACTCAGATGATACATTCAGACCTAATAAGGCAATTACCAGGATAGAGTTTATGGTTATGTTTTCAAGAATGCTGGAC
>JAWLGL010000139.1:0-5820 GCA_041685035.1 Clostridia bacterium | reverse complement strand
GACAAACATATCCTGGAGCTTGAAACTACCAGATTTTTAATCTCATTGCCCTGACTGTCGGCAATGTGCAGAACAAAGTTGTTCTCCTCAACATTGGTGTCCTTGGTAGTATAAATAATCCTGCCCCCCAGAATAAATTTCGCATCGTAGACATATTCGCCGGTCAGGCTTTTGGTTTCCGGGCTGTTAATGTCAGGGAAATAACTCAACCCAAACCCGCTCAGGGAAGTCTGCAGCATGGCCCTTTTATATGAAGCCCTGAACCTTCCTTCAGGCAGTTCCTTGACAACGTTTCTTTTTGCGTCAATTATAACCGTCTTTATCTCCTGTGTCTTTCCCCTTTGCTTAAGCAGTTTCTCAATTTCTTCCTTGCTTATGTCCTCACCCATTTCCTCACGGATTTGCTGTTCAACCAGATATATTTTGGTTCCATAGTAGTGTTCTTTGTCCAGAATGCCTTTTACATATGTATCCTCATTGCTGCTGTCATATGCACGAACAACCTTACCGGTACCGGCATACACTATACTCCCGTTAGCAAGATTGGGATGCTCGGTATATATCTTGTTCCCGTCCGGAGACCATTCAAAATGCCTTACAGGCAAATTCATATCTGCATCTACCTTATTCTGAACAGTATCATAAATATGTAAACTCTGATTTGAGAGAAAGGCTACCTTATCTCCGGCCTTGTTCCACTTGGCCTCAGATATGAACGGTATTCCTACCCCCAGCACAGTCTGTCTTCTGTCCTGCACATCATATCTTATAAGGTCTACATAGTTGAAATCTTCTCCTTTTAACACCTTTTCGCCGTGGTTCGGAAACTGCTGCATCAGGTAAACCGTCTTTCCGTCCGGTGATACTGTTACAGGAATGCCAATATCTTTTACTTGTGAATAATCAAATTCCTGAAAAGGTATAAGCCCATCTGTATCAATCCTCACATCTGTCAGTACCGCTTCCGCTCCATACCTATCACCGCCTGCAGTATAAACCTGATTATCCTTAATTGCGGTTTTACTGCATCCTGCAGCCAAAACCAATGCGCCTATAAATAAAACTGCTAGTACCTTCTTTCGCATTCTATCATCCTCCTTTCTCTTAGGATAACACCCTGCTGTATAGAAACCTCATCCACATTGTAAATAAGTTGTAAAAATCAAATAACAGTACCACTATTATTTCCCCTCCCTTGATGGGAGGGGATTAAGGGGAGGGTGCTAGTATTTCTTTTTCACCCTCACCCCAACCCTCTCCCATCAAGGGAGAGGGAGTATCTAGTTCATCTAACATTTCTCCATTACTTATTCACTTGTTAATTTATTTTTCCTGCAACCAGCTAATTATTCTGGAAGAGTATCGTTACAACTGTACCTTCCCCCACTTTGCTTTCTATCTTAAGCTCAGCCTGATGCGCCTTAACTATCTCACTGCAGATGCTCAACCCCAGCCCCAGGCCTCCCTGCTTCCTTGAGCGTGATTTATCCACCCTATAGAATGGCTCAAGTACCCTGGTTATTTCCGAATCCTCCATACCTTTACCCTGGTCTTTGACATAGATACAGGTACCCCGCCCTTCCTTTGATATCCCAAGCGTCACAGTACCTCCAGCCTTGGAAGCATTAACGGCGTTATCCACAAGATTAATAAGTACCCCTTTCATCATATCCCTATCCAGGGATACCTCCAAAGCCTCCCCTTCAACCACAAGACTGACCCCTTTATCTTCTGCTTTCGCCCTCATCACTCCTGCGGTTTCCTCAAGCAGGTCCAAAGCCTTGTGCTTTTCAATATTGACCCCATTTTTTCTCAGAAGTATCATTTCCATCAACCTATTGACCATTATGAGCATTCTATTACCTTCAGAGTTGATGTAGCCCAGGCTTTTATGAAATGCAGCCTGGTCATGTTTTGCACTTATAAGAAAATCTGAGTATCCAATTATCGAAGTCAATGGAGTTCTAAGCTCATGGGTAAGGTTATCAATAAACCTCTGTTTTCTCTCCCCTTCTCTCTCCAGTTCATCTATGCGCCTTTCAACCTCATACGCCATTGTATTGAACTGCCGTGCAAGTGCGGCAATCTCATCATTGCCTGATATTTCTACCCTTTCCCCGTAACTACCCGAAGCAATTTTTCCGGCTGTACCGGACAGCACCTCAATTCGTCTTGTAACATACTTGCTCATGACTGCAGTTATCAGGGCTACAAAAACCATCCCTACAGCACCGAACTGCATAAAGAATAAATACAGATTGGCCTTCTGCCTGTCTACATGGGTAATATCTTTTATAACCGTCATGAGCATTTTCTGGCCGTTCACCTCAATAAGCTCAGATATATATATAAGATGCTTGTCCCCAATTGTCCTGAGTATATAGCTCCTGCTTCCCTTTACTGCCTCATCCAATTCATCCCTGGAAGCCGGGCTGCTGTCTGCATAGCTTGAGGCAACCAGTTCCCCATTCTCTTTCAATAGTTCAATATTTATATCTTCCGACCTGAACATGTCTACCAGTCTCTGGCCATAGCTCTCTATACCGGTCTTAATCTCATCCTGCTTCAGATTGGTTATAAGGTATAAAACCGAAGTGGAATAAATACTGCTCTGTTCGCCAAGGCAGCGGTTGACTTCGGTTTTGAGCAGCCCCTGATAACTGCTCTCGGTTATCACGATGCAGGTGGCTGCAAGGGTGAGGATATATACTGTTATGCATAGTAAAAAAATTTTCAACCTGAAACTCATATCAACCATCCAGTCTGTAGCCAAGCTTGTATATTGTTTTGATTCTGCCGGTACCAAGCTTGTCCCTCAGTCTTTGAATATGCATGTCAACCGTCCTTGTATTACCTTCAAAGTCATAATCCCATACCATTTGCAGGAGCTTTTCCCTTGACATAACCATATTTCTGTTTTCTGCAAGCACTCTGAGTAAATCGAATTCCTTTGGAGTAAGTATTATTTCATTACCGTTTCTGAGTACCTTTCTCTGCTGTAGAAATATCTCGATGTCATCCAGATTGAAGCTGTCCTTTTGCTTGCCGGACCGCCTCAGCACACTGCGAACCCTTGCAAGCAGTTCAAGTCCTTCAAAAGGCTTAACTATATAGTCATCTGCCCCCATATTCAGTCCCTTGACCCTGTCACCCAAGCCATCTTTTGCGGTAACCAGAATGACCGGAATATTCCTTTGAATAATGAAAGGAAGAAGTTGGTATCCATCCTTCTTTGGAAGCATAATATCAAGAATAACCAGATCAACATTGCCGTTTTTGATATGGTTTAATCCATCTTCCCCGTCAGAGGCAGTTAGGGTTTCATAACCTACTGTAGACAGGTTTAGTTTTATAAGCTCGGAAATGGGCTCTTCATCTTCGATAATCAATATTTTCTCCATGTGCCTCACCCTATCAAGATTAATTATATTAATATTATAAGGCAATACACTGCATGTAACAAACAAATAGTTTTATCCGTACAGAAGTCAAACAGTCTACCCTAGAAAGGGTAGACTGTTTGCTGGCCATAATTAATTAATAAACTAATATTTATCGTTATCTTTATCTTTACATTTGCACTTAATTAGTAAGACCAGAGCAATTAAGAGTAATAATATGCCTATGGCAATATGAGTCAGAACCAAGGACAGTATACAGGGTATGAACGTAAGAAGACAAACTCCCAGTAAAATATGGCCTATGCCGAGCAGTACCAACAGACCGAACACATGTGGTATGAGGGTGCATTTATGCAGAATTATACCCAAAATTGTGGTAACTATTCCAACTACAATGAGTACAGGAATCACAAACGGCAGCGATAAACTACTGATATGCAAACACAGCCCCAGGAGCGTCTGTATTACCCCAAGAGTAATTAAACATGTTCTAGCAGTTGTAGATGTTCCGGCAATCATTCTATACCTCTCCTTCCAATATATACTTAAAGCCTTTATAAGCTTTATATTTATAACATATGCTTAATACTGCTGTCAGGTGACATAATGCTGTATTGAATTCTAAAATTAAGCATGAAAAAGGGACGGCAGCATGCCTGCTAGGCTGTGTAACCATCCCTTCACTATCTGAAGCCCGAAGAAAAGTATTCAAATAGTTATTCTTGAAAAAGCCTTCTTGGGTTCCCTGTAAGTCTCTGCCGCCAGATACTTCTTGAGGAAAATAAATGAAACTCCAAAGCTGATACTGCGGCTAATGAATCCCAGTACAATAAATACAGATTCATGTATCCCTATACTATAGGTCTGGTTAAGAACATACTTGCCAAATGTATTATGAATAGGCCCGAATACTAGTATTTCAAGCAATGTAACTATAAATATATATGCAATGTAAAGGACCGAAAAGTAAAGGAGCACTTTTTTCATTTCCGTATTCTCTATAGTTGCCCGTTTGAATGTCTTTCTGGTTGAAAACCATACTAGAAATATTGCAATAGCTGCTGATATAATCAGTGATACTATATACCAGACCACAATCAGTCCTATAAAATTATCCTTGGGTACAAAACCTAGAAAAGAGTCCACTATGCCCTGCTTCAGTTTGGTTACTGAAAACAGTATCTCAATTATTATGCCCAATGCAATAAAATAGAACAAGAATCTCTTAAAGAATTTGGCAGGTGCTACAACCTTTTGCTTATACATATTTTATTCTTCAACCCCCTGGCCTTTTGGATTTGAAAAACTATATAGCGTGAATTCTACAAAAACTCCCATATTCCTTTTTAGAGGCAAAATAATTACTTGAATAATTAACCTGTCGAACGGGACAAATATATAAAAACTAATGGAGGGGTATTATGCAGTACGAGCATGAAAGTATGTCCGCACATGAAAAAGCCACATTTGCAGGAGGATGCTTCTGGTGTATGGTTCCACCATTTCAAAATACGGACGGAGTAATTGACGTCAAGGCCGGTTACACAGGAGGGGATTCACCAAATCCGACATACAGACAGGTATGCTCAGGTGACTCGGGCCATTACGAGGCAGTTCAGGTCATATATGACCCTTCAAGGATAACTTTCTGTCAACTCCTTGACATATTCTGGAGACAGATTAATCCTACCGACCCGGGCGGCCAGTTCTATGACAGGGGACAGCAGTACCAAACCGCAATCTTTTATCACAACCCGGAGCAGAAAGAACTTGCTGAAAAATCCAAAAAGAAACTCGAAGATTCAGGCAGATTTGATAAACCCATTGCGACCCACATCCTGGAAGCCTCAGAATTTTATCCTGCCGAGGAATACCATCAGGATTACCACAAAAAGAACCCTCAGCACTATGAACGTTATAAAACTGGTTCAGGGCGGGCTGAATATATAGAGGAAACCTGGGCAGATGACAAGAGCCATCATACATGCTGTACTCCCTGCCTGGAAAAGGCTAGCAACAACGAGCTTCGTAAAACCTTAACTCCAGTCCAGTATAATGTTACCCAGGAAAACGGCACTGAATTGCCTTTCAAAAATGAATACTGGAACAACAAAGAAAACGGAATTTATATAGATATTGTTTCTGGGCAGCCTATATTCAGTTCACTTGACAAATTTGATTCGGGTACGGGTTGGCCAAGCTTCACCAAACCTCTGAAAAAAGACAATATAGTAGAAAAACAAGACGAGAGCCACGGCATGTCCAGAACCGAAGTCAGAAGTAAGGACGCCGACTCTCATCTGGGTCACGTATTTGATGACGGTCCGGGTCCTACCGGTCTAAGGTACTGTATCAATTCGGCTGCGCTTAAATTTATTCCTGTTGAAGACATGTATAAAGAGGGCTATGGTGAATATCT
>JAWLGL010000138.1:0-5833 GCA_041685035.1 Clostridia bacterium | reverse complement strand
TCGAAAGCCTTGCTGTGACCATCTTTAACACCAAAGTAGCTGTACCTTACTTCATCGATATACCTCTTGAAGTATCTGCTGTTTTCAGACATTACGTTCAGGATTTCCTCCACGGTTATGGGCTCAAGCTTTCCTACCATTATCGCAATGACCTCCATTTGCAAATACTCATTATATATCAGGTACTTGATTAGTATGCTTCTCAGGTAAAGGTACGCATCAGGTAGAAAGAAGGCTGCCATTGTAAGTAATAGTACCGCAAACCAATCTATTTGCTGAACCTCATGGTAACTCACCAGCTTCTTATGCATTCTTCTGGCAAGGTCGCCTACTTCCTCATCCGGCGTTTCCAGATTACTAATAATAAGGTCATTTGCAATAAGCCCTACAGCTTCAACTTCATTCTTTTTTAGCTCCTCCAGACTGAACCTTTTCCTTAAATGTTCAAATATCTTCTTCTCATTCTTTATACTTGCTTCTAAAACCTCTTCATCTATCTTCTCTGAAGAATCAGCAGCAAAAAGCATTGTTGATTTGTTATTTACTTTTTCAATAATCTCATTTGCCTGCATATAGACATTTGTCCTGATAACTAGCATTACTATCAGTAAGGTTGCAACCGTTGCCAGCATTTTAATATTGAACAGGTCGTCAACACCAATATGTAAAAGAGCTTTATCAATTAACTTACGGTAAAAAGCATAAGTTTTTGTTTTCTTGCCGGGATACAGCTGCACCAGAATATTCTTATAGATGTATGTATCCTTATAGCTTCTCTTAACCAGAAACTTTTTTCTGTGTGAGGTTAGAATATTACCTATGGGTGCCACCACCTTTTATTCTAAATCTTTTCAAAGATGTGGAGTACAAAGTAGCTGATTATGCATACTATAAGCACAGACGCAAATGCATTGTATCCTGCGACAGAATTATAAAATTCCGCAATATCTGAACTCATTTTTATGTTCTGTTCCTTCATAAACCAGGCCATAAACGGTGCTCCGAGCACAAACAGCTTATACAACTGAATCAGCATTCTGTTTGATTCCTTTATCAGAATCTCCTGCGAAATTATTCCGTTCAGGTTCTGTAGCTGCTCAGATAATGCCCCCTCTTTATCACCTTTCTGTACTGCCAGCAGCATAAGCGTTAGTACTATCTTAAACCACTGATTCTTCACCCTGTTCCTAAGAAATATTATGGATTCTTCAAGGTTGTCCGATTCTGCCAGTCTTCCAAATTCCTTTTTTATATCCTTTGGCATATCCACATATGCCTCCAGTATTGCAAGTTTGAGCCTTTTTTTATTGTCATAGGCAATCTTCAAGTCATTCAGAGCTTCCGGCAACTGCTTTGACAACCGTGTTTCCTTCATATCGGAATAAAAACTCATCAGTATATAAATGATTAATACGATTACAACTATATACAGAAGATACAGATACCATACCGCTCCCCCAAAATTAAGTATCATTACCGTAAAAATTGTTATTGACATAAATATTACGCTTACAAGCATAAGCAGTGCATTCCTGTAATTAACTCTCGGGTCATACGAATTAAAATATGATACTTTATACGAAATATGCTTAATCAGCTTCTCGATAAACTCAATTTCAAACAGCTTATCAATATATTTGTTCAGGAAACTGGTCTTGAGATATATATACTTGGGTTTGGATAGTTTCCTTACTTTTGCCTTTTCAATAATATCAATTATAAAGTAGGCTATAGCCAGGAACACAATAGCCCCTATCAAAAACACAAACAAATGTTCTATTGATAACGCCTGTCTAGGTACCACCTGTTCTTGCCCCATAAGCCCTAACCTCATTTATGTATTCGTTCTTTTATTTTTTTGTTAATCTCGTTAATCTCTTCCTTTGCAGCCCCATATTTAATGAGCTTTTCAGCAAATTCATCGGAGATTGTATTCCTGAATACAAACTCGCCTCCAACTCTTTCCATTAGGTTCCTGGGCCTGAAGTTGGAGGTTACGGCAGACCCGTCTGAACTGTCAGCTATAGGTTCAATTTCTGCAATACAATCCACAAACCTCATACCTGTGCTGTCATGATTCATCTGAATAACAGTGTTTACGGCATCAACCACATCTGCCTGGGCAACCATTTCATTATGGTAGAATCCTGATTTGAGGAGAAGGTTTCTAAGATTAATTATTACTGCTTTCGGACTTTCACTATGAAAAGTACCCATTGAACCCCTGCACAAACGAAGCATAACGTTTATGAGCAGTGTGGCTTCTTCAGAGTTGGTTATCTCACCAAGAATAATAATATCCCTTGCCTGCTTAAGCATAAATTCAAAGGCACTGGATATGGGTTTTCCAGGAACAGCCTGAGCTTCTATAATGTTTTTACTGGGATGTCTTGTTTTAAGCCTCAGTTCAAGGTTTTCTTCGATAGTACCGATGGCTCTTGAACCCGGTACATAGTTGATTAGAGTCATCAGCATGGTTGACTTACCGTCACCCATGCCTCCGGATATTATAATGTTTGACCTTCCTCTTATAAGTACCTTGAGCAAATCTCTTGTAAGTTCATCTATGGTTCCTAGCTTAATCAGCTTGTCCACATCAAAATTACCAAGGTTGAATTTTCTTAAATTCAATGTAGGTTCACTGTAAAACGGCTGAAGTGAACATGTTATACGCGAACCATCATATCTCTGACATATAACTCCCGGATTACTGGGGCTGAGGTCAAATTTCGAGTTAAAGCTGACCGCATTCTTACATACATTATTAAGTATGTTGTTGTCAGGGTATTCCAGAAACTCAAGCCATATCTTACTGCCCCTGTGCTGAATCCAGATATATTTGTAGCCGTTGGCTCCTACTTCATTTATATCCATGAATTCAATTCTGTCTATTATGGATAATCCGTATGCTTCAGCATAGATTATATTGGCAATAATATTTATCTTTTCTATGTAGTCCATCATAAGATTATGTTCAGCGTTTTCAATTTCGATTATCTTAGAAAAAACCTCTTTGGAGAAAACATTGTTTCCCCTTTCAGAGAAATCAATTATATTAAATCTTTCATTATATTTGTCTATCAAACGGGATATATCGTATCTCATAGATATAATATGAAACTGATGGTAATGAGGCAGTTTTTCTATATTATCAAAATTGATTATATAATCAATATTTTCATGGTTGACATCACACTCAGTAGTCAGGATTTTTATTATCCTGTTTATTACGAAGTTCTTAGCATTCTGGTCTCCTGATACGGCCAGCCTAATCATGTCTGATAAAAGCTCTCTTTTTCTTTCGAGCTTCTCATCCTTATTATCAACATTCAGCCTCTCTTCCATAAGTTTCAGCTGAACTGTTTCCAATAGCGAATTCAGAGAATATTTCTCCATTTTCTTTTTATCCACTAATATTTCCAATCCCATAACCTCCCCGAATGTTCAGGACTACCAAAACAGTCCTTTCTTCTTTTTGGGTGCCGAGGCAGATTCAACTACATTTTTATCAACAACGAATTCGTTTTTAATCTTTAAACTGTGGTTTTCGGCCAGATAGTTCACAAATATTTTCAAATCTTCAATAAATCCATCGTTCTCATTTAACAGGTATCTGTCTATTACCCTGTCATTAAAAGCCTCAATAAGCTTGTCCGAATGTCTTAATGTAAAAACAGGAATATTGATTTTATAATCGTTTATTATATGATTCCTATTGAATTTACGTCCCTCCCAGTACTTGTTAATCACAAGAACGGAGTTCTCTGAATTATAGTCCCTGCTTCTGATATACTTTTCAAATATTAGGAAGTTCTGTTTCGCCAGCTGAACATTGAGGTATTTTTCATTGGTCTTTCCTTTTTCATTAAGGAAATTTGCCATTTTCCTGGTTGGAGAGTCTACTATAATGATATCGAACAATGATTCAGCTATATTGAATATACTGTTATAGTTTATATCATCCATCTCAAACCTATTGTACTGGGCAATCTTGGAACCGGTCAGTATATAAAAGTTGCCTAGTTCTATGGTTATGTCCTTAAAGTGCTTGTCAGAGATTTTATTACTATTTAACAAATCCAGCACATCGTCCAGACCTCTATCGGTTTCTATCCCCAGTATTGCATCAATATCGGAATACATGTAGCTTGCATCTATCAGCAATACTGTATAATCTGTAGCCTGAGACAGCATAACACCAAGCGATATTGAAAAAGTAGACGTTCCACTTGCTTTCCTGATGTTGTTGACCGAAATTAGCATTTGTTTACATCTCCTTGTCGTAATTTTAAATCGAAACTACTTGCCTCTTTATATTAGTCGCCGGTTGGTACATTTGATGATTGATTTGTCTGGCTGCCAGTACCGGAGTTTTGCGTAGTATTGGTATTTGTGTTTTCAGCAGCATCACTTTCTTTTTTTGTAACGCTGTAGTTAACCTTTTTCTCTTCAGCGCTGCTAAACGTATGTGTACTTGCCTCTTGAGTAGGTAGTACATAGAGCCTCGTCATAAGCTTACCATAGGTCATAGCTTCGAATATTCTCTTGTGTTCCTTTTCATTTACCATAAGGGTCACTCTATAGTCATTGGTCTCAATCAGTGCAGGATTATCCTCATTCTGAAGCGGTGAATTATCCCCAGGTCCAGGAACTCCACCTTGCCGGTCTGGAGCCTTGGGGGCAGGTCTACTGGGCTGAAGGCTTGGGTCCTTCTTTGCTTCTTCTCCACTGACAACAATTTTTTTATCGTAAATTACTACCTTGGAAAGAACCACATCATACTTACCATTCCCTTTATCAACCAATATGTCGACCAACGAGCCCTTATGTACACTGCCGTTAACAAAATTATAGTTTGGTATATCAACCGTTATGTACCTGTCACTCTGTTCCACCTTTAGAGCCTTAGGTTCACCTGGTTCCTGGGTTGTTTGTGTGTCTATTCCTACATCACCTATCTTGTCGGATACAATCTGTTCATTTATATAAATGTTTGTCCTGGCTACCTTACCAACAACCTCAGCAGCATCCCTAATGACCATTGAATTTATTCTTTCATAGTCACCGGCCTGCGAGTCACCCACCCCAATAATATTACTACTTGGGACATCCATATTTATAACATCTTCCCGGGTAATGACCGAGCCGACAGCAATATCCCTGGCAGCTACAACAACAGAGACAGGTCTTTTGGTTTGCATATATTCTTGTTTAATCTTTTTTTCAAGTTCAGGTTTGTAGAATCTGTCCAATGTAAAAAATATTATACCTCCAATAGCAATTACCGCAATTAGAATTATCAGTGATGCCTTGAGTTTTTGTGTATCCATCATGATACCCCCTCCGCCTAGAATTGCCTTTCAGTAGAACTGTTTCATATATATGGAAAATATGACATTATGCGACTACAACACCTATAATTATATTATACCTTAATAATTATATGCTTTCAATTGTCATCATACATAAAAATTAAAACTTTTTTGTGCAATTTAACGAAAGAATCTAAGCAGATTTGCTCAGAATTTGCACCAAAGTATAGAATACTACTCAGAAAAGTATTTTGCACTACCAAGCGGTATATTTGATATATAAGAACTGTCGGTAGACAAAAAAACTAGAATACCTGCTGTTCAAGCATTCATAGAATCAAATTCATCCTGTGCAACTTCCTGCAAACAGTAGGTACAACTTGAATTGTCGTTAAACACTACCCTAGTTCCTTTTCCACTAATTACAAAAATTATGTCAACACTTTCAAACATGTTGATTCTGACCCTCTTGAACAACTCAGTATCCAGGGATTTGAGAACTGCTTCAACATGCTCAAGGG
>JAWLGL010000137.1:0-5926 GCA_041685035.1 Clostridia bacterium | reverse complement strand
GGGAGATTTCAGGAAAGTTTCATAACACTATTGTTCATGTCATCCTGGATGCCTGCGGGCTGGCAGGCCGGATTTCCGGAATCAACACCGTGGTTTTAAGCGGGGGAGTGTTTCAGAATGGAATCCTTTTGAAAAATGCCATAAAAGAACTTAAAAGCGTAGGTTTCAATGTATACACTAATTTACAGGTTCCATGCAATGATGGTGGAATATCTTTGGGGCAGGCTGCTACTGCTTCCAGGAAAGTCAAGGACCTCGGCATAGTGTAATTCTAACTGTTTCAACTACACCTGTTGTATGAACGGAATATCCTGTAGTCTATATCAGGAAAGATGTTGTCCTTCCATATTACATCCTTAAGCCACTCTTCATCAATGTTGTTTTCCTTTATATCGTAATAGAGTTTGGTAAATCTACCAATATGGTCCTGTGTACGTTTTTTTGCATAATCTACCATCGTTTTTGCCTCCATTATAAATGCCCAGTCACTACTTTGGGCAAGAAGCAGTTCCCTTGAGGCCTGATTTAATGCATCCCGCAGTATCCCGTCTGCATTGAGGTAATCGTTTGCCAGTTCAATCATCCGTTCAGCTGACCTGTGAAGGTGTCTGTAAATCCAGTCATTATTTTTGTTCAGCCAGACGTCATTATATCCTTTAGAACCCCAGCTGGATATACAGGGTGACGCTGCCTGCATTATGGGATACTTGTCAATATAAGCTCCCGGTGTAATCAGGCCAAGCTTTTCGTTAATAAGGGTCATTTTCTTAACTACATTGTAAAGCCAGTATGGCCCTTCATACCACCAGTGGCCGAAGAGTTCCGCGTCATATGGGCAAACAATAACAGGAGGTTTGTCCATTTTTGATTCCAGGAAGTCTATCTGTTTGATTCTGCTTGAGATAAAATCTTCAGCTTGGTTTTCAGCTGTAGCATTTGCTCGTTCAGGGTTATAAATAAGTTTGTCCTGAGTTTTTCCTGTAATACTGTAGTATTTGATACCTGTATGCACCCTATAGCCGTCTGAAGAAATGTACGGCTTGATATAGTTGATATCCAGGTCGTATCCTATATCCCTGTAAAAATCCCTGTAGTCATGGTCACCTGGGTAACCTACCTCTGAACTCCAAACCTGCTTGGAAGATTCGATATCCCTTCCAAAAGCAATGGTACCGTTTTTTGAAACTATAGGGGCAAACGTTCCGTATACAGGCCTGGGGTTGGCAAAAAGAATACCGTGGGATTCAATAATGATATATTCAACACCGTTTTCAGCTAGACACTCTTCAACCTCTGGAATATACCCGCATTCGGGAAGCCAAATACCCCTTGGTTTGTGCCCGAAATACCTGGTAAAGGTTTCAACACCGACAGAAATTTGTGCCCTGACTGCCTCGGGGTGTATACCAAGAAGGGGAAGGAAGCCGTGTGTAGCAGCACAGGTAATGAGTTCAAGAACCCCTGAATCCTCAAGCTCCTTGAATGCTTTTATCAAGCTGCAGTTATATCTTTCCTTATATATGTAAAGGTCGTTTTTATATTTATCATGGTACATTACAGCCAATTTATTGAGTTCAGGCTGATGACGGGTTCTTTCAATTTCTTTACCGGTTAGTTCTATAAGTTTATTAAGGTAATTAACATAACGCTCCTGGAGGAGGGGGTCATCAAGCATGCATAATAATGGTGGAGAGATTGATATGGCTATCTTAAAGTCGATGCCTTCCTCTCGCAGAGTGGAGAAATTGTTGATTAGCGGGATGTATGTTTCTGAAATGGCCTCAAACAGCCATCTTTCCTCAAGGAAATCATCGTATTCAGGATGACGGATAAATGGTAAGTGGGCGTGTAGTATGAGTGCAACGTATCCTTTTGACAAAACTATCAGTCTCCTTTAGCAAGTGAGAATATCATTTACCATGTATATGGCCGCATCCAGCATTAAGGCAAGATTAATCCTGGATGTGTTCAATTCCATCAGCAAACCTGGGATAGCCCGGAGAGCTTGGCCCTAGTATTCCTGAGACATCATGGAAGTTATATTTTTCATATATCTGGTCGGTATCTACCCTTGTCCTGATGCTTTTTGACTGATTAATGTCAATAAAGCATGCCTGCTGATCGGGTATTATCTTATTATTAGGCATCTGGACAACATTTGAACCAGCAAAGCTTATAAAGAACTGGTCGGAGACCAGCCTGCCAATCTCTGCCTTGACCATACATCCGGGTCTATTAAAATTTATATAGCAGTGATCAGATTGGTCGTTTATTTTTATATAGCTGTAGTTATCACCGGAAAGGTCATGAATCTTTAGTGCCGGACTGGACTTTTCCCACAGCGGATGTCCGAAATGACCCTGAAAATCCATTCTTGTCGATGTTGTGATTTCCCAGTAGGAGTAAATAACATAAGGGTCTTTAGGAACAATTCGTATGTAGGTTTGGTTGTAACTAACCGGCAAGGAACCCTGCGAACCGGTCTGGCCCTGGGACATATTGTTGATTCCACCTTTCATAGTATTTTGAGCCGCTGATAGTAAATCTGCATATAAAACAATTTGTGAGCATTCAGGTCTTAACTCATTTTTTTCATCATTATGGCAATATATTATGTTTAAATATATAAAAATATTTAAAAAATTGCAACCAAATTCGGGTAAGTTATTTTTATTTTAGAAAACAAATGTTCATTTTTGATTTACATTTTCCTAATTATTTATTAAAATGTAAATGTGGGAAATTATTCTCATTTTAGTTTCTCAGTAGTGATTTACTTATTATTTTTGTTTTATTTTAAACTGTAAAACAGGCAGAAGAAGGTATTTTGGAGTTCTTGTATTAAAGATTCCTACAAGGGAGGTGAACAATAAAGGATAAAACAAGAAAATGAGTTACTTTTTTGCCAGATTATGTTGACAGAGAAATGCTGAATTGCTAAGCTTATTATTAGTTATCCATGAATTATTAAATATATAGTAGAATGATACTAATTTCATGGAGAGTGTCGGGATACATTATCTGTGACGAGAGTTAAGCTTATCTAGAAACTTTCATTTTATTGAATAAGGGATGATAGTTAAACTCATAATTTATAGGTAATTATAGAAAAACTATTGAAGGCGGATACATCTGCTAAATAGTATTATAACCGTCTAATCACGGTTTATAGATAATTACATAAGATATTTCGAATAGTGAGAGGAGATTGTAAATGAAAATATTAATGCTTTCATGGGAGTATCCGCCAAGGATAGTAGGAGGTATCTCCAGGGTAGTGCATGACTTGGCCCAGTCTCTAGCTGAGAAAGGGAATGAGGTTCATGTCGTTACCTGTTGGGAGCAGGGCGCACAGGAGTTTGAAAAGGATAAGGAAGTTTTTGTTCACAGGGTTCATACATGTCCGCTGGGAACCAATAATTTTGTGGATTGGGTCTTACAGTTAAATTTTTCGCTGCTTGAAAAGGCAATTGAAATTTCCAACAAAACAGGTTTTGATATTATTCATGCACATGACTGGATAGTAGCATTTACAGCAAAAACCTTGAAACACGCTTTCAAAATCCCTCTGGTCTCAACCATTCATGCAACTGAACATGGACGCAACTGGGGACTGCACAACGATACGCAAAGATATATAAGCAGCGTAGAGTGGCTGCTGACCTACGAATCATGGAAGGTTATATGCAACAGTGAATATATGAAAGACGAGATAAAAAATGTATTCCAACTGCCCGAAGATAAAATTTCAGTTATATTTAACGGAGTACAGCAGGATAAATTTGAAGGGGTTGAGAAGGACTATGGTTTCAGGAGAGGCTATGCTACTGATAATGAAAAGATAATCTTCTTTGTGGGCAGACTTGTGCAGGAAAAGGGCGTACATGTTCTTGTAGACGCTGCTCCCAAGGTAATTTCAAGATATAACGATGTTAAATTCGTTATTGCCGGTAAAGGTCCTCAGCTGGATTATCTTAAGCATAAAGTCGACAGTATGGGTATATCCCACAAGTTTTTCTTTACGGGGTATCTCAGCGAGGAGAACCTTCAGAAACTTTATAAGTGTGTAGACATGGCAGTTTTTCCAAGCCTTTATGAGCCTTTTGGAATTGTAGCGCTTGAGGCAATGGCAGCAAATACTCCTGTAGTTGTTACCGATACATGTGGTTTGGGAGAAATAGTAGAGCATGGTGTTGACGGTATGAAAGCGTATACAGGTAATGCAAACTCTCTTGCGGATTGTATGCTTGCTATTCTGTTTAATCATGACCTGACTGAGAAAATGAAGGTTAATGCTGAAAATAAAATTAAATCAATATACAACTGGGATAAGATATCCAGCCAGACTATCAAGGTTTATGAAGAAGTTATTGCATCCAGCAGAGATTTCTGCAAAACGGATGATATATCGATAAACGCATGTGAAAAAGATTTAAAAAAGAAAAAAAGCAGCAAGGCTAAAAGCTCAGGCAAGCCGGAGACGGAGAACGTAGAAGTCCAAGGCCATAAAGGTAAATCCGATAAGTCCGGAAGTAATAATGACGGAGTAACATCCGAACAATCTGAGATTGAGGAGCTTATGATGAAATCCAGAAGGATAAGAAACCATTTGGAACTGCACTAAAACACAGATGACAAATGTTTAATGTTGTACAGGGAGAGTGAATAATGTGAAAGCAATTATAATGGCTGGGGGTTCAGGTACAAGATTAAGACCACTTACGTGTGGACGGCCCAAACCCATTGTTCCTGTCATGAACAGACCAGTGATGGAATACATAGTGGAATTGTTAAAAAAACATGGTATTACCGAGATAGGAGTAACACTTCAGTATCTGCCCGAGATGATAAAAAATACCTTCGGTGACGGAAGAAACTGGGGCGTTAACCTTGAGTATTTTGTGGAAGATATTCCATTGGGTACAGCAGGAAGTGTAAAAAATGCAGAGAATTTTCTGGATGACACTTTTGTTGTAATAAGTGGAGATGCACTTACAGATATTGACCTTGACAAGGCAATTCAATTTCATAGAAAAAGGAAGGCGGCTGCCACAATTGTCTTAAAGGAAGTAGATACACCGCTTGAATATGGCGTAGTAGTTACCGACAGCGATGGTAGAATCAGAAGGTTCCTGGAAAAACCAAGCTGGAGCGAAGTATTCAGTAATACTGTAAATACAGGTATATACGTACTGGAACCTAAGGTTCTTTCATACTTCCGGAGAGGAGAGAACTTTGATTTCAGTAAGGACCTTTTCCCACTTCTGATGCAAAAGGACAAGCCGCTGTACGGGTATGTTACTGAGGATTATTGGTGTGATATAGGTGATATCCAGTCGTATATCCAATCACATCGTGATATTCTGGACAATAAGGTCAGGGTGGAAGTGAAGAAAACTGAATCAAGTGAAGGTATATTTTTAGGCTCAGGAGTTGACATACATCCTGACGCTGAAATCGAAGGTCCAGTGTTAATTGGCGACAACTGTAAAATAGGAAAGGGTGTAAAGATTGAGCCATACTCCATAATAGGAGAGGATGTATTAATTCATAGTTACAGTACAGTAAAAAGGAGCATAATATGGGGCAACTCTGTTATTGGAGCCAAGTCACACCTGAGCGGGTCGGTGTTATGCTTCAGGACAAATATTAAAACAAACGTTTCAGTTTATGAGCAGGCTGTTGTTGGAGACGATACGCAAATCAAGGACAGGGCAGTCATTAAACCCAATGTAAAAATATGGCCACATAAGGTTATAGATTCTGCAGCTGTTGTCAGCGATAATATTATTTGGGGAACCAAATACTCTCGTACCCTTTTTGGGAAAAACGGAATCTCAGGTGAAATAAATGTGGAAATGACTCCGGAGTTTGCTTCAAAGCTTGGAACTGCATTTGGTACGGTATTAAGGAGCGGAGCAAGGGT
>JAWLGL010000136.1:0-5926 GCA_041685035.1 Clostridia bacterium | reverse complement strand
TCACCCAGTGCAACAAAGGATAAACGTATAGGTGTACTTACTTTTGGAACCACAGGGAAATTCAATTCGAGGAAAAAAAATCTCCTATGTTCTATTGCGAATAATGCAGCTATTGCAATTGATAATGCAAGGCTATTCGATTTGTCAAAAAAGAATTTCATAAAAACGGTTAATGCTCTGATAGCAGCAATTGAGGCAAAGGACAAGTATACTGAAGGCCATTCATACAGGGTATCAAGATATGCAGTAATCCTGGCTGAAAAGATGGGCCTGCCCAAAGAACAAGTAGATGAGATAAGAATAGCAGGCATACTGCACGACATAGGGAAGATAGGAATACCCGATGCAATACTAAGCAAACCTTCGAAGCTTACGGAGGAGGAATTTGAACAGATTAAGAAGCACCCTACAATAAGCCGAAGAATCCTGAATCCAGTAGGGCTGTCAGAGGGTACTATGAGGGCAATAACCTACCATCATGAAAGATGGGATGGAAAGGGATACCCATTTGGCGTAACCAATGACCAGTTATCAATTGAAGCTCAGATTATTTCAGTTGCAGATGCATTGGATGCCATGACTTCAAACAGGGCATACAGGAAGGCACTGACCGAAGAAGAGGCTGTACTGGAAATCATAAGATGCAAGAGTTCGCAGTTCAGTCCCAGTGTTGTTGACGCATTGACTGAGCTTATCAAGAGCAAGGGAACAGGAATACTCAAGGAGAATTTTGACCAATAGGCTGTAACTGATGCCAATGGTATGATATAATTACACGGTAATTATTGTGATGTGTAATTATGTCATGCCATTTCAATTTGATTGTGAAGGGTGAAGATATGTCCTACGTTGCATTATATAGAAAATGGAGGCCTATGGTATTTGATGATGTTGTAGGCCAGGATAATATAGTAACAATTCTCAAGAATCAGGTGTCCAACCAGAGAACGGCTCATGCCTACCTGTTTTCCGGAGGAAGAGGTACAGGTAAAACATCAACTGCCAAGATACTGTCAAGGGCGGTAAACTGCCTTCAGGCCAATCAAGGTAATCCATGTAACCAATGTGAAGTGTGCAAAGGCATACTGGCTGGAAACATAATGGACGTTATAGAAATTGATGCCGCTTCAAATAATAGTGTGGATGATATAAGGACCATGAGGGATGAAGTGTTCTATGCTCCCTCTGCCGCAAAATTCAGGGTGTATATTATTGATGAAGTGCATATGCTTTCTACAGGGGCATTTAATGCGCTGCTTAAAATACTTGAAGAGCCTCCTAAGCATGTAATTTTCATACTTGCCACAACCGAACCCCACAAGCTTCCGGCTACAATTCTTTCGAGGTGCCAGAGGTTTGAGTTCAGGCTGGTCGGCGAGAAACATATAATAGCAAGGCTGAAGACTATTTCAGAAAGTACGGGAGTTAAGATACAACAGGAAGCTTTGGAGCTTATAGCAAGGATGGCTGAAGGCGCTTTAAGGGATGCAATAAGTATATTTGACCAGTGTATGGGGACTGAAGGCGGGACTGTTACAAAACAGACAGTGATAGATACAGTAGGTATACCTGGTGAGGAGACCATGATCAAGCTGGTTGATGCTATATCCGGTGGAAATATTCTGGAGTGTATGGAGCTTGTAGACCGTATTTGTAAAGAAGGAAAAGACTTGGGGCAGTCTGTATCCAATCTTGTCAGGCTTTTCAGGGATATATTGGTCTATAGCTCAACCATGTCGGATGGTGATTTTTACCTTGGTTCAGTTGAAACACAGACATTGCAGTACCTGGCGCCAAAGTTTGAACAGTATGAACTGGTTAGCATAATAATGTCGCTGTCCGAACTTGTTTCTAATATGAAATGGTCTTCCCAACCAAGGGTAATGCTGGAGGTTGAGATGGTCAGGCTGTGCAAGCGTTCTGCCAGTATGGAGTTTGCAGCACTTGAGGACAGGATATCGAGAGTGGAGCAGCTCATATCACGGAAGCATCTAGAGCCTGATGCAGAAATTCGTAAAAAACCCGCAGCTAAAGTAGATACAGCTAAAAGGCCGCCTGCCAAAACAACAGAAGACAAAGAAAATGCACCAAAGAAGAAAACTGTGAATTCCGAAGAAGGTTTCCCGGAATGGAAGGAAGTTGTATCGGAATTAAAAAAGAGCGGTAAAGTTGTTTTATATGCAAACCTTATTGGAAGTAACGCGGTAAAGCTGGATAGAACTACTATCGGCCTGGTTTTTGGGGAGAATGCGGGAGATTTCGGAAAAACAGTGGTTTTCAAAAATGAAAACCTTACAATATTAAAAAAGGCAGTTAAAAAGGTAACCGGAGAAGATATGAACATAAAGTGCGTATCAGAAGGGGAAATTAATAAAGCTCCCACCTGTCACGGCGTGGATGAAGATGCGCAGAAGGTTACAAGGATTGCAGAGAAGCTTGATATTCAAATAAATATTATTGATGAGTAAGTTGTTGGCTCCGGCTCTGCCGGATATTATTAAAAATTTGAATAACAGGAGGAATATTTATGGGTAAGGGATTTCCGGGTTTTGGAGGCAATATAGGCAACCTTATGAAGCAGGCTGAGAAGATGCAGAAGGATATTCAGAAGGTACAGTCAGAACTCGAAGAAAAAGAGGTAGAAGCAAGTGCTGGAGGTGGAGCAGTATCTGTTGTAGTCAGCGGCAAAAAAGATATTAAGGTAATAAAGATTAGTCCCGAGGTGGTTGACCCTGAAGATGTAGAAATGCTTGAGGACCTTGTACTTGCAGCTGTAAATGAAGGACTTAGAAAGGCTGATGATATGGTGGCTTCCGAAATGAAGAAGGTTACCGGAGGCATGCCCGGTCTGTTCTAGGAGATACTGAACGTGCAGGCCGTTTGTCATTGTCAGCCCGCACACTATCTAAATTATTCTGTAGCGAAAGAGAGTAGAATACTATGGATTTCTATGCTGCACCTATTGCAAAGTTGATAGAAGAATTTGAGAAGCTGCCTGGAGTTGGGCATAAGACGGCACAAAGGCTGGCTTTCCATATACTGAATTCCCCACAGGATAGTGTAGAAAGCTTTGCAGATGCGTTGGTAGATGCCCGCCTCAAGGTAAAAAACTGTACCAATTGCTATAATATAAGTGACACTGAGCTATGTCCGGTTTGTAGTAATACGAAGAGGGATGCGAGTATAATCTGCATTGTGGAAGACCCTAGGGATGTAGTAGCTATGGAGCGAACAAGGGAATATAAAGGTCTTTACCATGTACTGCATGGTGTTATCTCCCCTATGGATGGTATTGGCCCGAACGACATAAAGATTAAGGAGCTTCTGGATAGAATAAAGGATGGTGGCGTGCAAGAAGTAATACTGGCTACAAACCCAAATGTGGAGGGCGAGGCTACAGCCATGTATATATCAAAGCTGTTGAAACCTTTAGGGATTAAAGCAACGAGAATTGCACACGGTGTACCTATAGGCGGTAATCTCGAATACACCGATGAGGTTACACTGCTTAAGGCGTTGGAAGGAAGAAGGGAAATATAGAATCTAGCCTGCTTGATATCAGGCACGATTCCTAATAAGGCTCTGAAATACTTTTCCTATATCTTCAGCTGCATTAGGGCGGGCAAGGTGCTGGGCCATTTCATTCATTTGTCGTATTCTGAGAGGGTTATCCAATACTTGAAATAATACTTCCTCTACATTCTGTTTGGGGTATATCCTTGCTGCCACTCCACTATTCTGAAGGAATCTGGCGTTTTTTTCCTCCTGTCCGGGTATGGGTGATATAAGTATCATAGGCAGGTTTTTTACCAGGGCTTCAGAGACTGTAAGTCCCCCGGGTTTGGTTATAATCAAATCCGAAGCCGACATCAGTTCAGGAATTTTATCTGTATAACTGTATATTTTTACAGGTTTTTCGGTATTTGATGCATACTTTTTTACCTGTTTTATGATTTTCTGATTTTTACCTGCCACGACGATAAGTTGAAGCTCTTTCCGGCTGTTAAGAAGGGCCTGGAAGGTTTCCTTGATATCGCCGAACCCAAGGCTCCCTCCCATAATCAAAACTGTTGTAATATCCTCCAGTTCAAGTTCTTTTCTTATTTCGGTTTTATCATAGTCTTTTAAGAAACCCTTGGTTATCGGTATGCCCACGGGGTGAATAATATCTTCACTTATTCCTCTTTTAATCATTTCAAATTTCATACCGGGGTGAGCCACTGTATAAGCATCTACCTCGTTGTGGAGCCAGAAGGGATGTGCAGTGAAATCGGTAAGTATAGTTACAAGCTGACTCCTTACCAAAGACTGTCTCTTCAGATTTGCTGCCATCTGCAGGGGAAACGGATGCGTGCAGACAACCAAATCGGGCACAAACTCGCGAATAAGCCTGCGGATTTTATAAGAAAGTATGCGGTTCACGGTTGTGCTGACATCGGATAAATTATCATCCGATTCGGCTATTTCATAGAGCTTGCCGTATATTCTAGGGGTGTTTTTAAGTGTATTGATATAGCTGCCTATAATCAGTTTATCTACTATGGGGTTAATATACCTCAGTGAGTCTACTACTATTGTCCGGGAGCCCGGGTACCTTTCTTCTATGTGGGACTTTAATGCCTCGGCAGCTTTCATATGTCCGCCGCCTGCCGAGATAGACAGAAACAATATGTCCATAGTTAACCTCCACTATCAGTGTAGGTAGATTATATAGCAATTACCTATACCTGTAAATAATAAACAGGATTCTTGGATTCAGGTGGAGGATTATCTCCGACTGAATCTTAGAAGCCGTTATCCAGGGATGTAGCGCCGCTTGCCTCCCGCTTGAAGAAGAGGGGAGTCTTAGCGGCGGTAGTCATCGGACAAACCCTGAAGTACAAGTTTCAGGAAATTGAAAATTGAGCCAGCTAGTGTTATACTTTTTTAGAAGTAACTATGGAGGAGAAAGCCTAAATTCACTATGGATGCATGTAATTTTTCAAGGGCTGCCGTAATGGGAGGAACATTTGACCCTGTACATTATGGACATCTGCTTGCTGCAGAAAGCGTTAAAGAGAAACTGAATCTGGACTGTATATTCTTTATCCCTGCAGGAAACCCGCCCCATAAAAGCTATGAGGGTATGGCATCCCCTATTCACAGGTATAATATGGTTGACTGTGCAGTGAGGCCGAATCCATCTTTCAGGATATCAGATATTGAGGTAAAGAGAGAGGGGTATTCATACACAATTGATACCGTTAATCAGTTGAGCACTATCCTTCCGAAGGGCTGTAAAGCATACTTTGTTTTGGGTGCCGATAATGCGGGAGATATTCTCAGGTGGAAGGATGCCTTGGAGCTGATTAAGAGAATTGACTTCCTGGTTGTGACACGTCCGGGCGGATGGGAGAACGGCCTGAAGGAGGAACTGAATATACTTAGTAATGCAGGCTGCAATATAGATGTGGTTGAAATACCTATGATACCCATTACATCAACCGAAATAAGGGATAGAGTTAAAAGCAGAAGGAGCATAAGATATATGGTACCTGAATGTGTGGAGCAGTATATCTATGAGAATAGGTTGTATACCTGAGTAGATATTAGGAGATGATTACTTGACTATTGAACAGATAACTGAAAAACTGAAATGTATGGTAGAACCCGAAAAATTTGCTCATTCGCTTGCGGTGAAGGATGCCATGGTAAGGCTTTCACAAATGTATGGGGGCAGTCCGGAGAAAGCAGCCATAGCTGGGCTGGTTCATGATTGCGCAAAGAGCCTCGATAATGAAGAATTATTGAAACTTGCAGGGGAATTTGGTATATTAGTAGACAGTGTTCAGGAGAGAGAGCCGGCAATACTGCATGCTCCGGTTGGAGCCGAACTGGCAAGAATAAAGTTTGATATAAGTGACAGCCAGATATTAAATGCAATAAG
>JAWLGL010000135.1:0-6010 GCA_041685035.1 Clostridia bacterium | reverse complement strand
ATGGAAAAGCTGAAAGAACTGATTAATACTCCAAGGGCCTCCATAACCCTCTTTGTTATTTACCTGATACCCGGCCTGCCGGGCAAGGATGCTCTTGCGTATGTAGCAGGCCTGACGCCTATAAAGTTTGTAAATTTCTTTGTAATCTCAATGATTGCAAGGTCTCCATGGATAATTATCTCTTGTTTTTGGGGAGCAAACCTTGAAAAAGGAAACAGTATGGTTTTTATAGCTATTACTGTAATTGCAGCTTTAGTATTCATAGTGGGAATTATAAAGGGAGACAGTATTATAAGATATATTTCAACAAAACGTGCTTCTGGCTAATAATTAAATTTAATTCAATAAAGGAAAAAAGATGGAAATAGTTATCAAGTTTGTTGACATTCTCATTCATCTGGATAAATATCTTAACCTCATAATACAGGACTACGGTATCTGGACCTATACAATACTTTTTACAATCATTTTCTGTGAAACAGGCCTAGTAGTAACACCGTTCCTTCCTGGAGATTCCCTGCTTTTCGCCGCAGGAACTTTTTCCGCACTCGGTTCACTCAATGCGGTACTGTTGTTTATTATTCTTACCTCGGCAGCCATACTGGGTGACACTGTAAATTATAGTATCGGCAGATTTGTTAGTCCAAGAATACTAGAAACGGGAAATATCCGCTTTATAAAAAAAGAACATCTTGACCGTACCCATGAGTTTTTTGAAAGATACGGGGGAAAAACCATTATAATAGCAAGATTTGTCCCTATTGTCCGCACCTTTGCCCCTTTTGTTGCAGGAATAGCCAGCATGACCTACTGGCGTTTTGCCTTGTATAATATTACCGGTGCAGTCATTTGGGTAGCCTCGTTCCTTCTGGCAGGATACTTCTTTGGCAATATACCGGCCGTGAAAAACAATTTTTCAATTGTCATCTTCGCAATTATATTTGTTTCCATTCTACCGGGTATATTCAGTTACTTAGGTGAGCGAAAGAAACTGAAAAAATAGCTTTCGGTTTAAGGAGGACATTTCCCACAGACCGACTTGAACAACGTAGTACTTAAGTAACGGTCTCCGCGGTCAGGGAATACTACCACAATTGTCCCACAATCCATCCCATCTGCAATGCGCAGTGCACCAGCAGCTGCTGCTCCGCTCGACATTCCGACGAATATTCCCTCATTAACCGCAAGCTGTCTGGCTATTTCAAACGCCTCCTGGTCACCCACTGTAAGCTTCTCGTCCAATTCCTCAGGACTATAAATTGCAGGAACAATAGCCTCGCTCATATTCTTCAGACCCTGAATAGAATGCTTCGGTGTAGGCTCTACGCCAATAATTTTAATGTTGGGATTTCTTTCCCTCAGGTACCTACCTGTCCCAATAAGAGTTCCTGACGTACCTATACCGGCAACAAGTACATCTACTTCCCCATTTGTTTGAGAAAATATTTCCGGACCTGTTGTTTCATAGTGGGCAAGCGGATTATTCTCATTCTGAAACTGGTTGGGCATATAATACTTTTCCGGCTCATCTTCAAATAGTTGAGCAGCACATCTTATGGCTCCATCAGTCCCTTCCCGGAGGGGCGTAAGAACCACTTCCGCACCAAATGCCTCAAGGATATGCCGCCTTTCAATACTGACGCACTCGGGCATAAAAAGCTTGACCCGGTATCCCTTGGCAGCTCCTATCATTGCCAATGCAATGCCAGTATTCCCGGAAGTTGCTTCTAGAATTGTCTTTCCTTCGGTTAACTGACCCGACTCTTCAGCCTTTTTTATCATGTAGTATGCAGGCCGGTCTTTGACCGAACCGCCCGGATTACTGCCCTCAAGCTTTCCGAAAATCCTGACCCTCGGATTGGAATTCAGTCTGGTCAGCTCTACTAGTGGTGTATTCCCTATAGCTGATAAGATGCTCATACAATCTACTCCTTAATAGTACTAGTTTTTTAGATTGGCATATGTTGCTCGCTGAAAGTATAATATATCCTTTAAGTATTTGCAATCACAGTCTTAGACCGTTCATACTTTCTGCAAACATAAAAACTGTGGTAAAATAATATTAAATACACAAATAAAGTTTAAGGTGGAACATATGAAAAAAAGTATTGTCTATATATTCTTATTTGCAGCTCTGGCTTTCCTGATTATTTTATTATCTCCATATCTTCCATTTCACCAGAATGAAAACACAGGCAGGGGAAATGCTGATTCACCTGAAATTCTAGAGAATAATCGAAACCAATATGAAAGTCAGGAAGATGCTCTTGAAGATAATCCACAGGAAGAACTATCTGACATAGATACCCAATTATTCTTTGAGGTACCTGAGCAGGTACCTGAGAAGACTTTCATTAGAATATATAAGAGCCAAAGGCTTTTGGAGCTTTTTGCTGATGAGAAACTGATAGGAAGGTTTAAAATTGCATTGGGACGCTCTCCTGAAGGTCACAAGACAAAGGAAGGAGACTCTAAAACACCTGAAGGAAAATACTATATATGTACCCGAAACGCCAACAGCAGCTTTCATAAGTTCCTTGGACTCAGTTACCCCAATACCGAAGATGCAAGAAATGGGCTTCAGCAGGGATTAATAAATTCCAGTACATTTCAATCAATCAGGGCCTCTCAGGAGCATAGACAGCAGCCCCCGTGGAATACACCTCTCGGAGGTGCAGTAGGTATACATGGAGGAGGCTATGAAAGTGATTGGACATTAGGCTGTATAGCCTTAACAAACCAGGACATCGACATACTATGGAAGTATGCCCCTCTGAAGACCGGTGTTGAAATATTCGAATAACCGTCATCCCTCAATCAATCTCATATTAAAAACATCCTTCATTCCAACCTGCTTGACCTTTTCTCCAATCTGAGCCTTGTCGGTTGTATATAAGCCTTTTTCTTTCATTCTCTCAAAATATATTGAACCTGAAAAGGTATATTTCTTAGTCAGCCCCTGTCCTGAGCGTATCTCCTCCTGCACATAGGCAATGATATCCCCTACCGCCAGTCGGTCAGGTATCTCAAGCAGGTCTTCTTTTGCAATGTACCTTACTGCATTATGCCCCGCCAGAGCCCCTGTGCATATGGCCTCTGTATGGCCAACTATGGAGCCGCATTTTTCCCCGGCACAGAACAGATTCCTTACCCCTTTTACCTTAAGACTATTATCCCTCGGAGAAATAGCAAAATACCTCATAGAATTGCCTATTCCTCCGGCATATGGGTCTTCATATCTGGCATTTTCAAATCCAGGTATCATCTTCAGGCTGTCCAGGTTGAAGTATGGACTCATCATCTTTGCATGTCCTGTATCCAGCAGTATTATATTTTCCGCGTATTCGTTCAGTGCATACTGCTGGCAGGCTTTTGAGGATAAATCAGTTTTTCTGAGTTCAGAAGGTATAGGAATTACAGCTGCTCCGTCATTATCAAGCCTACCTCTTATATCTCTCGACAGAGAATCCTTCAAGAGCTTGCATGACCCGCTCATAGCGCCTAAGTTACCATCAGGCCGCTTACCTTTAGTCTCTTGCACCCCGCACAGTGCTGCAAGACTCTCTCTTCCACCAAAGGTTGGACACCTCAAGATACACATGGCACATCCATTACCATATTTGATACAGTTATTCATAGGTCCTGCTGTACCTGTGGCATCAACAAAGACCTTCCCTTCAAATGCCTGGCCGTCCTGTGAAGCTACCGCTTTTATTGCGCCGCTTGCTGCCCTGACCTTATTTACCCTACACCTTTTGACCACCGATACTTCAAGCCTATCCAGGATTTGTTCGACTGCTCCTGTTATCTCAGCCACGTCATAAAGGCTTGCATGTTTATGGCCTGGAAAATCAATGTTTCTATGCCTTGAGTGCCTGTCGCACGCTTCAAATAATTCTCCTGCTCCCATGGCGGTTAATTCTTCAGCTGCTGTATACCTTCCATTATTATGCATTATTCCACCCACCAGACCTGTTCCCAACAACATGTCGGTCCTTTCCAGAAGCAAAACTCGTGCACCTGCCTTTGCCGCACTAACAGCAGCTGAGCATCCTGCCCATCCACCGCCAACAATCACTACGTCTTTCATCTAATAATCTCCTCTCTTACCTTATGATTCCCGGAGCTTAGAGTGCCTTAGGTAAATTATGCCTTTGTATCTATATCGTGTCAAGAAACTGTTCCCCGATAAATTCCCTGAAACATATTGCGTTTAGCTTTACAATACAATAATTTCATAGTAGAATACTCCTGTATATTGGTTTTTATAAAATACAATGCTTGCACTATATTTGCTGCATTTTTGGAGAAAAGACGGACTGATAATTTCAGACCTGAGAAAATTAAAAGAAGGGGGACGTGCACAATGTGTGATTGCAGGGAAGGACGAAACGGTAAGGAAAGTGGAAATTGCTTGCACTCTGACCATATAATTAATGACCAGATGATTTATTTCACGCGGGCATCCTTGGGACAGGAGTGTAAAGGTATTCAATTACTTGTCACTGAAAAGGATTGCAAATTGGTAATCCAAAAGCTTGACTTGGATGATTACTACCTTAAACCTTATGCGGCTGTCCATAAGCTTGGCATCAACTTTACCGAACTGTCTGGAATCTGTCCGGAAGGATACCGATTTATCCGACTTAAGGATTTGGCTGAAATTACTGGTTGTGCCGGAATACTGAAGCTGCTGCTTCCTCTCATATTCATTTTCGAGCTGGAAGAGTTGTCAGCTTGGGAAACACAAGATTTACTGGCACTTCAGGCTAGAATTATCTTGCTTTGCCAGCCGGAAACCTGCTTTAGAGTCAGAATAGAAATATATGAAAACTTTCCCGATAGAATTGAAGTAACATCATAGAAGAAAAGTTGATTTTTATACCCTGCCAATGCAGGGTTTTTTCTTTAACGGAGCTACTCATATCTTAGCGCTTCAATAGGATCAAGGTCAGCCGCCTTCTTTGCAGGATATACTCCAAAGAAGATTCCAAGCAGTGCAGAAAACAAGAATGCAATTATTGCAATGCCAAAGGATATAGGCAGCGCTATTTGGGCTATCTTTGATGCCACAAAAGCCACAAACATTCCGATGGCTATGCCTGCAATGCCACTTAAACCCGTCATAATTACCGCTTCGGTCAAAAACTGAACAATAACGTCTCTGTTCTGTGCGCCAAGCGCCTTTCTAATTCCTATCTCACGGGTACGTTCCTTAACCGACATAAGCATAATATTCATAATACCGATGCCTCCTACCAACAGCGATATCCCTGCAGCTGAACCAATTACAAGTGTAACAACGGAAAGCACTTTGTTTATGGATTCCATCATGTCGGCTGTGTTTTGAGCATAATACTTATCTTTAGTATTATGAATATAATCAAGCACCTTGACTATCTTTATTCCGGTATCCTGCACAATATCTCTATCTTCAACCGCTGCAATGATACTATCCACATACTTGGTATTGTAAATAGAAGCCAGCGTTGACATTGGTGTAAAAATAATAACAGGGTATTCGTCCCCCATCATTCCTGCAAAAGGGTTTGATTCCTTGTATATTCCAATAACAGTCAGCTGTATACTTGCTATATTGTTCCTATAATTAAATTTCTTTCCGACTGCCTTAGTAGTATTAAACATCTTTTGGGCAGCTATATCCGAAATGACTGCAACAGAATTTTGAGTCCTGTCGTCATAATCAGTAAAAAAGACTCCTTCCACCATTTCAATTCCCTGCAGGATTTTGAGTTGTGAATTCCCCCCAACCATGAACGCCTGGTTGCTGTTCGAGCCTATTCCAACTTTTCCATCCATTTTTTGAACTATAGGTGATATGTTTTTCAACTGTGGAACCGCTTCTTTAATTATTTCAACATCTTTAACTGTTAACATTTCATTTTCAGTAATGTTTCTTGATTTTGGCGCAGCCTCGATAATATTTGCCCCCAATTTCTCGAACTCACCTGTTATCAACGCCTGACCGCCATTGCCGATTGCAACTATG
>JAWLGL010000134.1:0-6028 GCA_041685035.1 Clostridia bacterium | reverse complement strand
GTATGCTCCCTCTCTTACAGGAAAACCTTTGGCAGAGAAGCTCAAGCATGTTAGTTTTGAAGTTTTCAGGTTTGAACCAGAGGGCCCCTATGAGCTCTTCATGTTTGCAAAATATGTGGATGGTTTTGGGCACGATACAAGCAGGTTCCGTAAAATTGATGCAAAGTATTTTAACCTGGTGGAAAATATTCAAGAAGAACTATAAGAAAAATCAGGATTATTACCGGACTGGATCAAAAGTATAATTGATAATATATGCCAACACATGATAAAATACAACTTAAATAGGGATTAAGCTTATAAAGAAATACTTGAGCAGATTTTACTGTATACTGGGTATTTAAAGGCTATAAGTGTATCTGAGCGTTTCCAGGAGGTAGGTTGTAGTGAACTGCAGAAATACATGCTTGGGCAAAAATGAAATATTAAACCGATTGAAAAGGGTAGAAGGTCAGATAAGAGGTATAGCCCGGATGGTTGAGGAAGGCAAGGGCTGCATTGACATATTGAACCAGGTTACTGCGGCAAGGGCTGCGCTGAATAAAACCGGAAGCTTGATTATCAAGAAATACTGCAAGGATTGTATTGATTCTGTTTCCACACAGGAGGGAGATAACGCAATAAGGGAACTGATGGATATTATTGAAAAGTCTTATGATTATTAGCTTATTGTTAGAAAAAAGGGGTGTAAGCCATGAATGAGTGGGGCAAGGTTGTTGCAGTAAAAGGTAAGCAAGCAGTCCTGAGTATAGCCAAAAAAGATGAGTGTGACAAGTGTGGCAGATGCAGACCTGGAAGAGGTGACGATGAAATGATTATGGAAGCTGTAAACAGGGCTGGCGCTCAGGTCGGTGACACCGTTGAAGTTACAGATGAAGTGAATAGTCGGGCAGTCCAATTGGTAGTACACTTTGGAATTCCTATTACAGATGGAATAATTGGTGGAATTCTAGGGTATGTGCTAGCCAGACTTTTTAATCAGATGGATAATATCTTTGTATGGGTTGTATCGGTAGGGTTGATATCAATGGCGATTTCATTTGTTTTGTCAAGAAAACTCCTTGATGATGTGGAGCGTTTGAAATCGAGAAAGCTTGTAGTGGTTTCCATAATTCGAAAGCAGGATTTATAAAATGAATTAGGATTAGATAAATACTTAAAATAAGGAGGAAGAAAAATGGCGAATGAAAAGGTTCTGAATGTAACAACTGATAATTTTGATGAAGAGGTTATGAATTCTGAACAACCTGTCCTGGTTGATTTCTGGGCACCATGGTGCGGGCCCTGCAGGATGGTAGGCCCAGTAGTTGAAGAGCTTGCCGAGCAGTACTCTGGCAGGGTAAAGGTTGGTAAACTGAATGTGGATGAACAGCAGGAGCTGGCAAACAGATTCAAAGTAATGAGTATCCCTACTATTATGCTTTTCAAGGGCGGAGAGGTTGTTGAAAAGGTAGTGGGAGCCAGAACCAGAGAAGAGTTTGAAAAGATGATAGATAAATTCATCTAAAAAAGCTTGCCGTAAAAAGCAAGCTTTTAATAACTATGAAATCAGTCAAGAATAACCTTTCGGAATATCTTAAAGACCGTTCTGAATATCATTCTGAATAAAACTCTTATAATAAGAGGAGTACTGGATGTATTGTAGAGTCTGAGTTTTACAATATTATATTTGGAAATATTCTTATATTCATCAACGCTTATCCAGCCGTCCATATAAAGCTTTACAGGAGAGAAACGACTTTCAAAGAATCCTTTTATTCTTTGAAAAATACTTTTGCTCCCGGAAATAAAATATTTCTTAAATTTTGAACTATTTTTATATCTGCATGGATACAAACGTCTCAACCTCCCAAAAACCTGAAGCAGCAGGAATAAGCATCATTGCTTCAGTCATCCATATTCAAATTTCGATTCGAATATACCTTTTATTATACAATAAAACTTATCTCATTTGAATAGGTTTGATACAAGTAATCTAAATTTAATATATGTCATTTTTTGCTTAGATAATTTTTATATTAATTTCATGCTCTTGTCAAGAAGAAATTTGGATATGCTATAATATATTCACATACAGTTAAAGTGATGAGAGGAGAAGCTTCATGGGTTATGATATTGTGGTTATTGGAGCCGGTCCGGGAGGATACAGTGCGGCAGTCAAGGCTGCAGAACTCGGAGCCAGGACTGTACTTATAGAAAACAGTGAATTGGGTGGCATATGCCTCAATTGGGGCTGTATACCGACCAAGACCCTCCTCAAAAGTGCATCGGTATACAGGAGCATAAAAAAGGCTTCAGTATACGGAATAGAAGTTGGACAAGCCGTGCCTGAGTTCTCAAGGATTATGGAGAGGAAAGACAAGGTTGTAAGCGCATTACGAAGTGGCATGGCAGCAAATCTAAAGAAAAACGGAGTTGAAGTAATAAAAGGAACGGCATCTATCAGCAAACCGGGAGAAGTAAGCGTAGATAATGAAGTAATGAAAGCCGGAGCAGTAATAATTGCTGTTGGTTCCTCACCGTCAAAACCAGACATAACGGGAATCGATGACTCAAGTATAATTTACAGTAATCAAGCGCTTTCCCTTGATGCACTTCCGTCAAAAATGGTTGTAGTAGGAGGGGGAAGCGTCGGAATTGAATTTGCTGCTGTATATAATGAATTTGGAGTAAAAGTAACTGTTCTGGAACTAAGGGAAAGTATTTTGCCTGGATATGACCATGATATTTCTGCGGAGATGAAGAAGGTTTTAACAAGAGCAGGTATTGAAGTGCTCACATCAGCACAGGTAGTTTCAATAGAAAACGGCGTGGTGAGCTTTACGGTAAATGGAGAGAAAACCATGCGGACAGGCGATAAAGTGCTTGTTTCAACCGGAAGGAAACCAAATACCTATGGACTAATATCTGGGGAGCTGGGGCTGGAGACAGAGAACGGATTCATTAAGACAGATTCGTGTTTGCGAACAAATGTCAAGGGTATTTATGCTGTAGGGGACGTAAACGGAAAGTATATGCTTGCCCATACTGCATCTGCAGAAGGGGTAGCTGCGGCTGAAAATGCGCTTGGACTTGAATCGGAGATACAGTACGGGGCCATTCCAAGGTGCGTATATACTTACCCTGAAGCTGCTTCGGTGGGAATGACTGAAATGGAGGCAAGTAATTCGGCACGGGAAGTTATCTGTACAAGGCAGGCAGTCAGGGCTAATGGTAAGGCTCTGGCAGACGGGTATACTGAAGGTTTCGCAAAGCTGATAACCGACAAGACAGATGGACGCCTCCTTGGCCTTCATCTGGTCGCGCCCGATGCATCTGAAATGATAACTGAAGGGACTCTTGCCATCAAATACGGTCTTAAGACCAGAGAGCTTACCAGGATAATACATCCCCATCCATCCGTATCTGAAATAATTGCTGAGGCCGGAGCAGGATTACCAAACGAATAGAGTCAGCCGGGAGGAACAGTATGCTTAAAGAGGGACTTGTACATGCTTACTGCGGTAATGGAAAAGGAAAAACGACAGCTGCCGTGGGACTGGGAATCAGAGCAGCAGGTAGAGGCCTTAAAGTTTGCATGATACAATTCTTGAAAACACGCCATACAGGTGAGCTTGAAATTATAAATAACCTTGGGAAGCAGTTCAGTGTGTTCAGGCTTGAAAGTCCCAAAGGTTTCACCTATGAATTGAATCAGGAACAGCGGGAAGAGCTCAGATGTGAGATAAGCAAAGAGTTTAAGCTGGCCGGTGAGCTGCTGCCCGAGTGTGATTTGCTCATACTCGATGAAGTTCTGGCTGCGGTTGAGAACGGCTTTCTGCCGGTTAGTCTGCTTGAAGAGTTTATTGAAAACAAGCCGGATAACAAGGAACTGGTGCTGACTGGGCGGATACTGCCCCAAAGCATAGCAGAGCTGTCTGATTATATTTCGGAAATCAAAGAAGTAAAACATCCTGCCAGAAAAGGAATTTTAGCAAGAGAGGGTATAGAATTCTGAAAAAAAGTGATATAATTAATAGTGACAAGTCTCTTATATCTCAAGGAGAATCCCATGAGAGATTACCCAACCTCAATTAATCAAAGAGTAGAAAATATACGGAATAATAAGGCTGAAGTTGACAAGCTTATACAGGAGTATAAGCCTTTTATTGCTTCAGTTGTCGAGGGTGCTGTCGGAAGATATGTAAGATATGGTGAAGATGATGAACTGAGCATAGCCCTTATGGCATTTGAAGAGTCCATAAGGGGTTTCGACAGTTCAAAAGGGAATTTCCTATCATTCGCAAAGAATGTTATCAGAAAGAGGTTAATAGATTTTTATCGCAAGGAAAACAGACATAACAAGGTTGTACCACTGACTGACAGATTTACCGGTGCTGATGAAGAGGGCGATGAAATTGACTTCAGCCAGCAGGAAGCTATTAAAATACACCTTGAGAATCAGGCGGCAGAACTAAGGAGAATGGAAATTGAAGATCTCAGGAAGGAGCTGAATGGTTGGGGATTGACATATTCGGATGTAGCAAAAAGCTCTCCTAAGCAGGTAGGGACCCGTAAAACTTACCTTCAGGTAGTCAATTATATTTTAAGTATGCCTGAATTGCTTGGCTCCATGAAGAGAAAACGGTATCTTCCCATCGCAGAAATATTAAAATACTTGAAAGTACCCCGAAAAAAGATAGAGCGGGGCCGAAATTATATAATAGCAGCAGTTCTGATTTTATCCGGAGATTATCAATACCTTAAAGACTTCGTAGAATGGAGGTGAGCTGCGTGAAAGCAGTTGTTATGGAGATTACAGGCCGATACATGGTTGTGCTTGACCGCAGTGGATGCTTCCATAGGCTTAAGTATGACCATTCGAGCTGTGTTGGCAGTGAAATAGAAATGCCTATAGTAAATAAAAGACCAATCGCGCTTGTGAAAAAGCTTACTGCCGCTGCGGCCATTCTCCTGTTTGCGCTTTGTTCAGGTTACGGCGCTGTAAGCTATTATACCCCTTATGCTTATGTAGGTATAGACATCAATCCAAGTGTGGAGCTTGTTCTGAACAGATACCTCAGGGTTATAGATATCCAGAGCCTGAATGAGGACGGTGCAAAGGTTGTAGCCGGTACTCTGAAGATTAAGAATGAGACTATGGACAATGCGGTTGGGATGCTGCTTGAAAATGCAGAGAAGCAGGCATTTATTGCTGAAGGAAAGAGCAATGTTGTTGTATATACTGTATCAGGCATTGAAGATAATCCACTTGAGAATATCAGAGGCAGGCTTAAAAATACGACCAGAACAAAACTGAATAAATTAATTGCAGAGGAAGATATTATTGCTGAGAAAATAACGCAGAAGAAGCGAAACGATGCAAGAAGTCTCAAAACATCTCCGGGAAGGTTAATCCTTTTTGAGAAGCTTAAAGAGGTAAACCCTGATGCGAGGATAGAGGATATAGAGAGCAGGCCTGTCAGGGAAACAGTCAGGGAAATCAGAGAGTATAAGGAGAAGGAAAGAGAAATTGAGAAAAACCCTAAAAATACAAATGACAGGATTAAAGATAAGCAGGATAAGCCAGGTCCGGCTAAGGAAACCCTGCAAGATAAAGTAAGGGAAATTAAGGAGAGAATCCAGGAAAACAGAAATGAAAGGGATGAAGTCCGGGGTAGAGAGGTAGAGGTGACTGTTGAACCTGAACGACAGGTAGAGGATAAACCATATATACGGCAGGATGCTGGCAGTAAACGGCCAGTCATAAAAGCTCCTGATTCTAAGCCAGGTTTAGATAAGGAGAAGCAGCCTGGACCAGGCAAAAGACCTGAAGAGGCCTTGAGGCTGGAAGAGTCTGATAGGGAAAGGGATGTTCCACAGTTAAGAGACCATGCGCCTGAGGAGCAGTCAGGGAGCGGAAGCAGCGGCGTGGGCCGAGGGAAAATAAATTAACAGCTCATAGTACTGGGGAGCAGCTTGCAGAGAAAATGATTAACCGCTCATAAGGACTACGAAATCAAGATAAACTAGATGCTCCCTCTCCCTT
>JAWLGL010000133.1:0-6081 GCA_041685035.1 Clostridia bacterium | reverse complement strand
GGTACATGAATTTTCCACTATAAGCATAGCCTGTTGAAGACATGGTTCGCACAGGGGAGAGTGGAGTTTTGGAAACCACTCCATAATCTCCGAACAGAACTCACATCTTGGAGGAAACAATAGATTCAAAACAAATTCGTAAATCTGATTCAAAATCCTCATGTCAACCAACCTCAAATGCAACTGACGAGGACCCCATTTTGTCCATAAGACCTGAGTACCTTCGTACTTCCCTGAAATTATCTACCATGTATTTCACATCTTCATCCTTGCCTACAAGAACCACCATATCTTTAGCACGTGTAATTGCAGTATACAGGAGATTTCTCGTGATTAGCATTGGATATCCAGAAAAAACAGGCATTACCACTACAGGAAATTCACTTCCCTGACTCTTATGAACCGTTATAGCATAAGCAAGCTCGAGTTCATCTAATGCATCATCTGTATAGCTGACCTCCCTGTCATCGTAGACCACGGTCATAAGTTCATGTTCTATTCCTTCTATTCTTCCTATATCCCCATTAAATACGCCGGCCCCTATTTCATCATAACTATCTTTCTTTCTCCATGTCAGGTCATAATTATTTTTTACCTGCATGACCTTGTCTCCTTCACGGAATACCCATTCAGCAATATTTTTCTGTTTGTTGCCCTGCCTTTCCGGATTCAGTACCTTCTGAAGCTCGCTGTTAAGATTTCTGGACCCTATTACTCCCTTTCTGGTAGGAGAGAGAACCTGGATATCCTCAAGCGGGTCATATCCTCTGTTTTTAGGAAGCCTTTCACAACAAACGGCTATTAATCCTTTCACAATATCTGAGTGTGTATGTTTTCTCAGTATGAAAAAATCACCGTCTGCATTATTGAGTTCCGGGTACTCACCCGCGTTTATCCTATGGGCATTAACCACAATCAAACCCTGTCCCGTCTGCCTGAATATTTCGGTCAGCCTGACCACCTTCACCACCCCGCTGGAGATTATATCTTTAAGTACATTGCCCGGTCCAACAGCAGGGAGCTGGTCCGCATCGCCGACCATAATCAGCCTGGTGTTCTTTCCAATTGACCTTAGCAGGTGATTCATCAGGACTATATCCACCATGGAGGTCTCATCAATAATTGCAACATCTTCGCTTATAAGCGTCGGTTTGCGTACTGCAAACAGTTTGTCGGTCTCTCCATCGTCCGTATGTCCCAGTTCCAACAGCCTGTGGATGGTTCTGGCCTCCCTGCCGGTGGCTTCAGACAGCTTTTTTGCAGCTCTGCCGGTAGGCGCTGCCAGAACATAGGAAAGACCCATTCTCTCCAGCAAACAGACTATGGTATTTACAACCGTAGTTTTTCCGGTTCCAGGCCCGCCCGTTATTACAACAGCTCCATTACAGATACACTCCTGTACTGCCTTTCTCTGCTCATCGGCTAGTATTATGCCCTGCTCTTCTTCGATTTCGGAAATATTTCCGATAAGTGTTTCAAGGGAATGATTGAATCTGATTTCCGAAAGATAGAGCAATTTTCTGGATACATCTTCTTCGGCCTGGTTAAGGGATTTCAGGTAAACATTCTCGGTTTCCGGGTTCTTCTCAATTATAATCTTCTGATTTACTGCCAGTGATATTATTACGTCCCGGACAAAACCGGCTTCTGCGCCTAACATGCCTGAAACATATTCCAAAATATTTTCAAGCGGAAGGTAGGTATGTCCATAATCAACAGCTGCCTGGATAAGCACATGGATAATACAGCTGCCTACCCTGTCACCCGATAGTGGATCCACCCCGAGGGAAAGCGCTATTCTATCCGCTGTCTTAAAGCCAATGCCAGGAATCTCGTCGGCAAGCCGGTAAGGATTATCCTTTATTATCCTGACTGCATCCTCACCAAACTGTTTATATATTTTGTTTATTAGTATAGGGCCAATACCGTACTGCTGGAGAAAGGCCGATATATCCCATCTTTTGCCGTACTCTCTAAATGCTTGTCCAATCGCCAGCGCCTTTTCCAGGCTGATACCTTTTATTTCGGCCAGTCTGTGCGGCTGATTTTCCAATATATCAAGGGCTTCTTCCCCGAAGCTCTCAATTATCTTTCCTGCAGTTGCTTCCCTGACCCCTTTGATTATGCCCGAACCCAGAAACTTAACTATTGAGTCTCCGGTTTTAGGAAGCTGTCTTTCACACAATTCAGCCTTGAACTGCTCACCGTAGTGTGGATGGTTAACCCATTTGCCTGTAGCCTTTATAGTTTCTCCAACACCCAGGCTGACCATGTAGCCTATGACAGTTGCCGTCCTGTCGTCGCATTTAACACTGCAGACCGTATAGCCGTTAATCTCATTCCTGAAGATTATATCTTCTACTTCACCCTCTATAATAATCATTCTACCCTCTCTATCGCCTGCTGGAGCGTCTTTGGTATTTCATCTACAATTATAATAGAATTCAGCCAAAAAATCATTTCTATTCCTTAAATACTTATTTATATTATCTTAAAATCATGGTAAAATTAAATAATAGAAGGGAAATTATTTATCGTTTCCCAGTATATTACTCAGTAAATCCTGAGAGTCCTTGCAGTCTACAACTCTCAGGAATGAATATTCGTTGGAGAGTTTTTTCAGTATCCTCAAGGTATCATCGGTTGACCCCATGTCAGCTATAATTATATTGTTAAAAAGGTTTTCATTCTTATGATAAATGTTTTTAAAAACAATTGAGCGAACAATACCTTCGATGGAGTTTTCCTGATTTTTGACTGCAATAAGTATGTACATATCCTTTATGTTGTTGTTTACCAAGGCCACTGCATTGAACAGGTTGATTATTATTTCGAGCAAACCGTATATAGCCAGAATCCATATTATTATTTGAAGTATCATAATTGAAACCACCTCACACATATCACAGTATGCACAAGTGAAGAATTTTGCTACATGAGGCGGCGTCAACACCAACAACCATTAGTATAGCAGTATTTATAGAATAAATGCCAGTTCAGGACGAGGTGAATATATGAAAAAGATTTCTACCTCAGAACTCAAACCAGGGATGATTCTTGCCAAGGATGTCTACAACCATGAAGATGGCAGGCTTCTGCTTCTAAAGGGTTTCTCCCTGCAGCGTCGGTATATTGAAAAGCTGATGTCACTGGACATAACATACGTATATATCGATGAGGAGGCCCAGCCGACCGAGACACCGGAGGATACTGAGGAAAAAATGTACTCTGAAGCGTTCTCGGCAGTAAAAAATGTCCTCACATCAGTACGCGATGGTAAGAGCATTAATGTTGCGCCGGTGAGGGAAACAGTAGACGAGATTGTTCAAAAGGTTATTAACCATGAATCTATCTTTATGCAGCTTACAGGAATCAGGGATATTGACAGCTATACCTTCCACCATTCTGTTGACGTCTGCATTTATTCGGTTATAACCGGCAAGAATATGAACCTTTCTAATGAGGAGCTGACCGAGCTTGGAATGGGAGCCATTCTGCATGACATAGGAAAATGCAAGATTCCTCTTGACATCCTGCTCAAGCCCGGAAAATTGACCGATGAAGAGTTCATGGTAATGAAGCTTCACACCGTATACGGTTATGAAATAATTTATAATACCGATGGACTGAACAAAAGGATTGCCAATATTGCCTGCCAGCACCATGAAAAGTGGAATGGCAGCGGATACCCAACTGGACTCAAAGACAACCAGATAGACCCTCTTTCCCGCATAGTTGCTATTGCTGATGTATATGATGCTCTTACAGCAGATAGATGTTATCGAAAAAAAGACCTTCCTCACAGGGCGGCAGAATATGTAATCGGAAATTCCAACGTACTCTTTGACCCTAAAATTACAAATACTTTTTTCAAAAGTATAGCTATATATCCTGAGGGCTCAATGGTAGTTCTGAATACAGGTGAAATTGGAAGCGTTATAGAAGCGGATAAAAGCATGTCACTCCGCCCAAGGCTCAGGATAATTGCTAGAAAAGAAGGGCCACCCATACTTGAGCCCTATGTCATAGACCTGTCCGAAAAACCCACATTGTTTATTGCTGAAGTCTTAAATTAACAAAGAAGGCGGTATCCCTTCACCGCCTTCTTTTATTCTTACTAGATAATTGCTTCCTTCCTCAGTATGTCAACCTTGTCCAACTTCTCCCAGGGCACATCCAGGTCGTCTCTTCCAAAGTGTCCATACGCTGCGGTCTGTTTATATATTGGTCTCCTGAGATTAAGAGCTTTAATAATTCCTGCAGGTCTCAAGTCAAAATTCCGAACCACAAATTCCTCGATTTTCTTATCAGATATTGCACCGGTTCCAAACGTGTCAACAAATACAGATACCGGCTTTGCAACCCCAATAGCATAGGCAAGCTGTATTTCACATCTTCTGGCCAGTCCGGCAGCAACTATATTCTTTGCTACATGTCTTGCCGCATATGCGGCCGATCTGTCCACCTTGGTGGGGTCCTTCCCTGAAAAAGCCCCTCCTCCGTGTCGGGCATATCCTCCATATGTATCAACAATTATCTTTCTTCCTGTCAGTCCGGAGTCTCCTTGAGGGCCGCCAATAACAAATCTTCCCGTCGGATTGATAAAGAATTTTGTATCCTTATCCAGCAGTTCTTCAGGTACAACAGCATGGATTACATGCTGGATTATATCCTTTTCAATTGTACTGTGGTCAACCTCAGGCCCATGCTGTGTTGATATCACAATAGTGTCAGCTCTTACAGGTTTATCATCCTCGTATTCTATGGTAACCTGTGTTTTTCCGTCAGGCCTCAGGTATTCAAGAGTATGATTCTTCCTTACCTCTGCAAGCCTCCTTGACAATCTGTGGGCCAGCGCTATGGGCATAGGCATGTACTCTGGTGTCTCATCACAGGCGAATCCAAACATCATTCCCTGGTCTCCTGCCCCGGTTGCCTCAATCTCTTCTTCGGTCATTTCACCTTTTTTTGCCTCCAGAGCCTTGTCCACTCCCATGGCAATATCGGCAGACTGTTCGTCAATTGTAGTCAATACTGAACATGTATCACAGTCAAAGCCATATTTTGCTCTGTCGTATCCGATTTGCTTTATGGTATTTCTAACAATCTTGGGAATATCGACGTAGCACTCGGTAGTTATCTCACCCATCACCAGAACCAGCCCCGTAGTAACCGCAGTCTCGCATGCAACCCTCGCACTCGGGTCTATCTCAAATATTGCATCCAGCACTGCATCGGATATCTGGTCGCATATCTTGTCCGGATGGCCTTCGGTAACCGATTCCGAAGTAAACAATCTTCTCGTCATTTTTTTCCCTCCTTAAAATATAAAACCCCTTCAGAAAGAAGAGGAATCAGTTAATTATCCTCATCTTCCAGAGCTGTGCTCTGTAGGAATTGGCACCTTGGCTTTTGCCTGGCTGCCGGGTTTCATCGGGCCCATTCCCTCCACCTCTCTTGATAAGGATTTACAAAAAAAATCAAAATATGTAATGCCCTTTGGAATATAGCATTTAATATACTAGCATACCCTATCCGGCTAGTCAACAGTTACGAATATTTTGTATAAAAGAAGAGAATCATGTCTGCATGTCTTTGGTCATCGGTGAGGATATAGTACAGCCCGTTTCTAATCCTTAAATCGGATATTGAAAGCATCAAGGCCTTTGTTGTCCCTATTATGCTGTTCTCAAGGTAAATAATTCTCTCAATATGCCTTTTGAGCAAGTCTTTTCTTATCTTTTCACTGGAACGGGTTAGTACTTGTCCCTGAAGCGTTCTTGCACATATACTCTTTAAGATATTCATATGTTTGTGTTCTTCATCCCTTATAATTTCAATCTGCTTTCTTTCGGCCTCATTCTTTATATTAATTAGAAGCTTCTCATAATAATCTGCTAGCCTCTGCTTATTAATCATGATTTCCGAGAGTTTATCCGCAATAGCCCTGTCAAACATAACTACTCCCCCTTTTGTTAAATTCTATTCAAGGGGGAGTAGTTTGATACATATGACTTGCAACCTTATTTAACTTCTACTGCAGCTCCTGCTTCAGCGAGTTTTTCCTTGGCTTCGTTTGCT
>JAWLGL010000132.1:0-6117 GCA_041685035.1 Clostridia bacterium | reverse complement strand
CAGTATGGAATGGGTCAACAAAAAAATTGTTATTGTTGCAATAGTTCTTTCTCTTCTTACATCGTTGTTTATTTATTCATATGTAAACAGGGTAACCAGGACGGCCAAGACAACCGACCTCGTCAAGATATATGTTGCAGCCAAGACAATTCCGGCAAGGTCAATGATTACAGCAGCAGATGTTAAGGAAATTGAGATGGATAAAAGGTATGTACTGGCCGGAGCGCTTCAAAATAAAGCCGAATTTATCGGCAAGAGAGTGAAAGAGCGTGTGCTTGAGGGTGAACAGATTTTAAAAGAGAGGATGGTTGACCCGAATAAGCTGAATCTGTCATATTCCATACCTAAGGGTAAGCGGGCAGTAAGTATAAATGTAAACGAGGCAAGCGAAGTAGCTAATTTTTTACGACCGGGCGACTTTGTAGATGTGATTGTGACATTTGAAAAGGAAGAAGTTACCGAATCAGACAGAAAGGTGGTATATCCGAAGATATCCAGGACTATACTTCAGAACATCCTGGTTCTCGGCATAGGTCAGGAGAGCTACATACCTGATGGAGAAATCAAGAAGGAAATACCAAAGACAGTAACACTTGCGGTTAATACAGACCAGGCCGAAGAACTTGTATATGCTTCGGAAGCAGGGGTACTGCGGCTGGCTCTAAGGCCTGTAGGGGACAACAATAAGGTAAAAACAGAAGGGGTTATTAGGAACCAACTGAGTGGTGATAAGGGTATTAATATATTTACAAGATAGAAGCAGGGGGGGTAAATATGGAGAAGATTAGGATTGTAATAGCAGATGATATCAGGGAAACCAGGGAAAATATTAAAAAGCTTCTTTCATTCGAAAAGAATATTGAGGTGATTGGTGAAGCTCAAAATGGAGAAGAAGCAATATTTATTGTCAATGAATCTAAGCCTGACATTGTTCTCATGGATATCAATATGCCGGTAAAGGATGGGATAAGGGCAACTCAGGAAATATCGGTACAGGTTCCGGAAACATCAATAATTATGATTTCTGTACAGGGAGAGAGTGAGTATCTGAAAAAAGCCATGTCGGCCGGGGCGAGAGATTTTATTGTTAAGCCGTTTACCGGAGATGACCTGATACAGACTATTTCCAGGATTCATGAGATGGAAAAAAGAAGAAAAGAAGGTTCCAATATTCCTAGAAGGGAAGAGGACATAGAGTCCAAAGTAATTTCTGTCTTCAGCACCAAAGGCGGTGTAGGAAAGACTACTATAGCATCCAATCTTGCGGTAAGCATTGCAAGAATGACCAAAAAGAAGGTTGCTCTGGTTGACTTGGACCTGCAGTTCGGAGATATAGCCATAATGTTGAACGTCTCCCTGAGAAGCACAATATCTGATTTGATTAAAGAAATAAATCAACTGGACACCAACGGTATAGAAGACTATATGGTTACCCATTTCTCAGGAATCAAGGTGCTTCCTGCACCTATAAAACCTGAGTATGCCGAATATATAACCCCAGCCCATGTAACCAGAATTGTGAACAGCCTCAGGGGCAAGTTCCATTATATTGTTATTGATACTTCTAATAGTTTCAATGAAACAGTTTTGAGTGCTCTTGACCTATCTGACAAGGTACTCTTTGTTTCAACACTTGACCTTCCGACAATAAAAAATGTCAAGGCAGGACTGGATATTATGGAATCACTTCATTACTCAAACGATAAAATTAGTATAGTTCTGAACAAGGCATCAGAACAATTCGGAATAAAGTATAAGGATTTTGAGGATACGCTTAAGTATCCTATTTGGTCATATATTCCGGAAGACAGCGCTACAGTAATAACATCTGCAAATAAAGGCTTCCCGTTCGTAATAACCAGGACCGAGACCAAAGTGGCCAAGAGTATAATGGGCATGGCAAAGGAACTGGTCGAAGAACAAAACAATGAACAGGACAAAAGAAAGAAAGAAGGTTAGAAGATTCTTGGCACTTAGAAATGGGAGGTGGATTTAGATGTCGCTGCTTGAAAGGCTGCAGAAGGAAAAAACGCAGGAAGAGGACCAAAAAACTCAAAAACAAAAAAGGAGCCAGGGGCTGGAAGACCCCTTCAGGGACATAAAAAAGAAAATACACGCCAAAATTGTAGAGGACCTTAAGAATTCAAAGAATGACAAGGACGAAAATGCCGCTGACAATCAGCTTGAAGAGAAGATTGTAGCTATGGTAGAGGCCATTCTTGAGGATGAAAGTACATATTTGTCCAAAACCGATAAACAGAAAATTATTTCAGAGATAATTGATGAAACTATAGGGTTCGGACCTATTAATCCTTTGATTAACGACCCTGCAGTATCTGAAATTATGGTTAACGGACCGGATCAGGTTTACGTTGAGATGGATGGCAAGCTGCAGCTCTCTGGCATTAAATTCAGGGACGACCAGCATATAATGCACGTAATTGAAAAAATTGTAGCACCCCTTGGAAGGAGAATTGATGAGAGTTCACCCATGGTTGATGCCAGGCTGCCTAATGGTTCGAGGGTAAATGCTATAATACCTCCACTTTCGCTGAATGGGCCGACCATTACTATTAGAAAATTCTCTGAAAAACCTTTAACAGTTAAAGACTTAATAAACTTCGGGACAATAACTCCGGGAATTGCCATGTTTATAAAGGCATGTGTCGAGGGCAGGCTGAACATAGTAGTGTCAGGTGGAACAGGCAGCGGAAAGACAACAACCTTAAATGTACTTTCCTCTTTTATTCCTGAGGATGAAAGAATAGTTACCATAGAAGATGCAGCAGAACTTCAGCTGGGTCAGGAACACATAGTTCGACTGGAGACCAGGCCGCCGAATATTGAAGGTAAAGGAGCAATCACTATCAGGGACCTTGTAAGAAACTCTCTAAGGATGAGACCGGACAGGATAGTGGTTGGTGAGGTAAGAAGCGGAGAAGCACTTGATATGCTTCAGGCCATGAATACAGGCCATGACGGCTCACTAACTACCGGACATGCCAACAGCCCAAGGGATATGCTGGCGAGACTTGAGACAATGGTGCTGATGGCTGGGATGGAGCTGCCAGTAAAGGCAATCAGGGAACAGATATCATCTGCAGTTGATGTAATTGTCCAGCAGGCCAGGCTTAAAGATGGCTCAAGGCGCGTTACTCATATTACGGAAGTTGTAGGAATGGAGGGGGATGTTATTACCCTGCAGGATATATTCGTATTCAAGGCACGGGGAAAGGACGAGAGGGGCAGGATTACTGGAGATATTGTCCCGACTGGAATCAAACCGAAGTTCATGGATAAGATTGTAAATTCAGGAATATATCTGCCGCCTGATATATTTAGCATGTAGGTAAGAAGTTAGCTCCAATAATACGCTATTCCTGTAGGCCCACGCTTTGGCTGGGTTCAAGCCCCAGCCGTATGCGTGGGCTACCTGGAGAAGTTGATTTGGATTTTCATTAGCGTGTATTGCAAATAAAGAGAAGCCGGAGAAAGCGGGTGATGGTTGTGAAGGAAGCATTATTTCTGCTGCTGTTTGTTACATTTCTCTTCATTTTTTACACTGCATTTGCCTATTCACTAAACAAACAGAAAACAATAATGCGGCTAAGGAAGTACATTGATGGAAAAGACAATTATGAAAGCAAGCGGAGAACCGAACTAAGGTTTAAAAACTTTCTTAATGTTTTCTCGAAAACCATCAGGGACTTGAAAATTCTTGACGGTTACCGTGATAAAATTCAGACTCAAATGATAAAAGCCTATATACCGTTAAAAGCAGAGGAATTCATATCAATCAGGATATACATTGCAATTGCGCTGATGCTTCTTTCGTATCTTTCTGGCAAGCATGCACTGATAATATCATTAATGGGCTTCATAGGATGGCTAATACCCGGGATTTATGTGAGTACACGTATACATAAAAGAGTTAAGCAGTTTAATGATTCTCTTGGTGATGCAATAGTGCTTATATCCAATTCATTGAAGGCTGGATACAGCTTCTTTCAATCAATTGATATAGTGTCTAAAGAGATGTCAGGCCCGATTGCACAAGAGTTTAAACTGCTCCAAAAGGAAATAAACCTTGGTTACACAACCGAAGAGGCGCTGGACAATCTGTTGAAGAGGATTAAGAGTGATGACCTTGAACTTGTCATCACGGCAGTGCTGATACAGAGACAGGTAGGAGGCAACCTCGCTGAAGTATTGGACAGCATTTCGTCAACTATAAGGGAAAGGGTAAGGATAAAGGGCGAAATTAAAACAATTACGGCACAGGGGAGAATATCTGGTGTAATTATTGCATTACTGCCCCCAGCTCTTGGAGTGGTTCTTTATATAATCAACCCTGACCATATTAATTTGCTGTTTTCGGAACAAATTGGACTTATAATGATTGGCATTTCCATTGCAATGGAACTGATGGGTATATATTTTATTAAAAGAATTGTAAGCATTGAAGTCTAGCCAGTAAGTTTAATGATGGCAAAGAGACTAGAATACAGGCAGGTAATATACCTTCCTGACCCGGGGTGATTTTTTTGAAACTTATATTGTTTTTATTGATTTTTGCTACAACCTTCATCTATATTCTCATTATGCTGGGTTATTCTCAAAAAGGAAAAATGTCTATAAAGAACCGGCTGAAGAAGATATCAAGAAAAAAAGCCGGATACCACTTTGAAGAGGAATTAAGCCAGCCCTTATATAAAAGGCTTGTCAAGCCCATGGTTGAAGACATATCCAGGACATTACTGAGTATTACTCCTAAGGAAATAATCAACAGCCTGGAAAAAAAGATTATTATGGCTGGCAACCCGTATAATTTCACAATCAAAGAATGGATGAACATACAGTCAGCAATGGTGATACTACTGCCTGCAATTACCTTGTTTATAGGGTTGGTGAGGGGGCTTGACACAAGGAACATAATTTTTCTGATTTTAGCTGAAGTCATTTTGGGGCTAGTATTACCCAGCCTGTTTCTTACAAAGAAAATACAGGATAGAAGAAAATCCATCTTAAAAAACCTGCCAGATGTTATTGATTTTCTGACTGTTAGTGTTGAGGCCGGCCTGGGTTTTGACGGGGCACTTGCAAAAGTTGTGGATAAAATGCCGGGCCAGGTTGCAAATGAGTTTGGCAGGGTACTCCAGGAAATGAAGATGGGAAAACCTAAGAAAGAGGCATTAAAGGAAATGAGTGAAAGGGTAGGACTTAATGACCTCACTACTTTTGTAGGCTCGATAATCCAGGCAGAACAGCTTGGGGTGAGTATTGGAAATGTTTTAAGAATACAATCAGAACAAATGAGACAGAAGAGGAGGCAGAGGGCTCAAGAGAAGGCAATGAAGGCACCTATAAAAATGCTGCTGCCTATGGTATTCTTCATTTTTCCCACAATATTTACCGTGTTGATAGGGCCTGTAATAATAAAGATGCTTAAAGTATTTATGAATTAAGGTAAGCGGACTTGTCTATTGCAGGACTTGACTTTGGTACCGTAGGTATTTATAATCGAAAATGGAAAAATCATGTCGGGAGGATATATAGATGATAGTATACGATAAAGCTCACGAGTTAGCCCGGGCAATTAGAGAGAGCCAGGAAAACAAGGAATATAAGAGAATGAGAAATGCAGTTTTGAGTAACTCAAAGAACAAAGAGATGATTGTTGACTCTAAAAGAAAGCAGTTGGAACTTCAGAGTGAACAGTTTGCTGGTAAAGAGCCGGACAAGGAGAAGCTTGAAAGTCTTCAGAAGCTTTATAACATTTTAATTGCAAATCCTGAAATCGGAAAATATTTTGAGTGCGAGTTTCGTTTTGACAGAATGATTTCGGATGTATATAAAATACTTGGTGAGGCCATTGATATTGATAAGGATTTATTAGAAGACAAGGAGGCGTAGACCTCCTTGTCTTCTGAGTTGACATAATACAAATAATTTTCAGGAGGATATAGAATGAATAGTCGTGACATACTGTATGAACGTGATATCCTGTATTCAGCAGGAGGGCCATATGAAATTGGCACTGTCTATGTAAAACTGGTTAGTTTTGAAGATAGTAATAAGGTGGCTGCCCTCATTCAACCTAAATCAATACACAACCCC
>JAWLGL010000131.1:0-6192 GCA_041685035.1 Clostridia bacterium | reverse complement strand
AGAAATCTTAGATAAACTATGCGAAGTTATGCTTAAATTTCAGAAAGAATTGACAGGACGTCAATTCTAGGAATTATTGAGCCTGGATGGTGAATTTATTCCGGTCTGAAATTTGTATTCAGTTTATCTTGATTTCGTAGTCCTTATGAGCGGTTAATTTGTTTCCCTTAATATATAAGGTAGAGGGACGCGTCATTCGCTTCGCTCAAGAAACTTCCCTCTTTGAATACGAGGGACACAGTCATTCGCTTCGCTCAAGGAGCTTCCCTCTCTGTATAACTCAAATTAATAATTATCTTTGTACCATCGGATGGTTGCTGATATTGCTTCTTCTACATCATGCCGAGGCCTCCAGCTTAACCGCTCTTTTGCCCTGGTTATATCTGAAAGAGAAAAGTGTATATCACCCGGCTTACCGGGCTCACAGCTGATCTGCGAATCTGAACTGCAGCTTCTTATAATCATCCCTGCAAGGTCCTTTATTGATGCGCCTTTACCTGTGCCGATGTTGAATATCCCGTTCCCGGCATCTACAGTCAGCGCCCGGATATTTGCATCGACAACATCCCTGATATAAATAAAGTCTCTTATTTGGCTTCCGTCTCCATAGATGGTTATTTCCTGGTTTCTCAGCGCCCTGCAAATAAACTTCGACATAACTCCTGAATAGGGTGAGTCGGGATTTTGATTCTCACCGAATACATTAAAATACCGCAGGATTGTATAGGAATAATCAAACTCCTTGCCATAGGATTCGAGAAGATTCTCCCCCTCCAGCTTTGAGACTGCATAAGGACTTAAAGGGTTAGGAGTATCGCTTTCTGTGGCCGCATTATTTCCCCTGTCACCGTAAACAGCACAGCTTGATGAGAATATTATCTTTCCCACTCCATTTTCTCCGGCTGCCTTTATTATATTCAGCGTTCCTCCTATATTGACATCCCGGCACTCTTCCGGCTTTTGCACGCTCATAGGCACCGAAACAAATGCGGCAAGGTGAAATACACAGTCGACTCCCTTTGAAGCTTTAAGTACCAGCTTGTAATCCCTTATGTCTCCATCAATAAGCCTGGCATCAGGGTGAATGTTCTCATTTTTTCCCGTAGAGAGGTTGTCCAATACCAATACTTCGTGCCCTTGCGAAACAAGCTCTGCCACAAGCCTGCTTCCTATAAACCCCGCCCCGCCGGTAACAAGTGCTTTCATCCCAAACAAGTCCCTTCGAAGTAGTTTCTGAAATAAATTCTCTTTGCTTGATAATGTATCAGAAATGCTCGATATTTACAACTTTATACCGAAAAAAGGGCCGCATTTCTGCGGCGCCTTTTTTATTCTTTCTTGCCAGAATATTCATCTTTAACCTTATCATACTTTTCCTTATATCCGTAAGCTTCTGCATCCACTGGTGATACGTAGTGCCAGGATTCTTCCAGTTTGGCCATTTGTTCGCTTGCATCCTTGCCCAACTTAATACGGGCTGCAGACCAGCAGAGAGCCGGTACGAACATGCCTCTCTTGTGCCCTGATGAAGAGAAATAATAATAGGCCTCTTCGGCTAAAAGTTGGGCTTCCTCAAGATTCCTGCCGATATAAAAGACAAGTACATCAGCCAGGTTGGACTTGTAGGATGCCAGTTCATGCTTCATTCTTATCTTTACATCCGGCTGTTCAACCCTTCTTATCATTTCTCGCAGGTTCTGTTCGGCCTTTAAGGGGTCACGGCTTTTCAGGAGTCCGGCTTCCTGCTCGGTAACCGTACCCATCAGCCTGATAATCTGGAAGGTCAGTACGCCTACTGAGTTCAGGTTTTTCCTTGCCTCTGCCAGCAGTTGTATCTTTTTTTCCTCATCCTTTTCCATCTTGGCTAGCTCGAGCTTGGCCATGCCTATGCCCAGCGGGTCTTCGAGTTGTTTACCGGTCAGAACAGCAGCTTCAAGCATTTTCCTGCCTGATTCAGGGTTCCCGGAGAGTCTCTTGACATCGGCTGTGGCAATCCGCACCCTGTTGCTTTCCACCCAGTCCCTTGACTCCATCAGTTTTCGTTCCAGAGCAATGAATGTCTGGATGGCCTCGGAGTATTGGCCTGTGAATCTCTGCGCCTTCCCAAGGGCAAAAAGGTATTTTCTCTGCTGATCCAGGGTGAACCGCTCCAACTCATCCTCATTTACGCTTGCCGCCAATTCTAAAATTTCTTCCCATTCCGAATTCTCCATGCATAACTGCATCCTTACAACAATCTCCACTCTTTCCTTGATATTCATTTAACGTCCTCCTTTATTTAATTAAATAAAGTTCTTCCTGAATCTTCCGCAAAATTATCTGCTGGAGCTGCTGTTTAAAAAATACTGTATTCTTCTATTTTATACCATGGTTAACTAATATTCAAGGAGTGATATTGAGGAACTTCAATTCGTAATTTGAAACCATTTGTCATTCCGAGGAGCTTTAGCGACGTGGGAATCTCAGACCTATTAAAATTACTAAGTAGTTAATCTTATATTATTTAGGTATTCCTTTTCCGTCCGAGATTGCCACGCTACACTCGCAATGACAAATTACGAATTGAAGATTGGGTAAAAGCTAAATTACGAATTTAAGATTTATAAAATTACTTTGAGTTGGTCTATGAAAGGTACGGGGACGCAACCTTTCGCTTCGCTCAAGGAACATCCCCTTATATTACAGCTTTAAATTCTTTTTCAGTTCATCCAGCGATACCTTCTTGTTCTCTGCCGCCTTCCTGTTCTCCTCTATTATTTGGAGATAAACCTCTTTCCTATATACAGGTACATTCTTGGGGGCAGTCACACCGATTCTTATCTGGTCATTCTGGATATCTATTATTGTTATCTCAATATCGTCACTTATCACAATGGATTGGTTCTTCTTACGTGTCAGCACTAGCATTCTGCTTTCCTCCTAACTTCCGGAGCTCCTCAACAATATTATGCCTGTATTCATATCTTTCATCCTCAAGCAGAAGCTGGCACCCCTTATTCTTCTTGGCATTGACAAGGATTGGAGCCTTGAGGTTTGCTGTCATCTGTGATATGTCTTCGGGAATAGTTACTATACTGTAAACAATCACATCCGAGAGGTCCCCTATCTCAAGCTCACTTGTCACATGCTCATCAATCTTTACTTCATAATGGTCCTTAAATACCTGCGGCTGTACTATGACAAAAGCCAATGAACCGTTGTCCACCGACTGCAACCACTTGAACGGATTATCGTCATCAACCTTGTACAGCACTACAAACCTCTTGCTGTCTTCAAATCCAGGGAGCCCGCGTTCAAAGGTAATTATGTCTTCTTCTTTCACTTCGACATTATCGAAATACTTGGTCTTTAAAATCATTTCTGTTTCCTCCCAGGTAATAAGTAGTTTATATATTGAGACACCTGTCTATGCATAGGTATCAATATTGCTTCCGACATACTGAATTCTTATAGAAGGCTGCTGGGCAACATACACCCTGATTTTGGGTTCGGTAAAGTTAATTCTTACAAGGCCTTCATTAGACATTTGGGTGTTTATTTCTCCCCTTCTCATCGAAAAACGGAGATGCCCATCGAACTCTATTTTGGGTCTTACTTTGGGAATCAAATCTATGTTGAACTCATGCTCAGTGTATGAATTTCTCAAGGCTATTTCGGCAATAGGGTTGCCCCCATACTCAATCCTTGCCAGCGCATCCCCGTCTGCAGCATATCTGGACGTATACTCCATTGCCTGCTGCATACCTTGCTGGGCAGCTTCCCTTGTAAGCTCGTAGTAATTCTTCAGTCCGGCAGTTGCAAAGCACTCACGCTGGTCAATATAGACTTGCGGCAGTTTCCTGTCAATCTCTATTTTAGCATGGGTCTGGTTCATCTGCAATTTATTTTGCCGGGAACTGACCCTTAGCTGGGAATTCTGGGTTTCCACCCCAACCTTCCCATAAGTCTGCTCTATCCGTAGAAGGTTCATAACTTTCACTTCCCTGTGAAAAGCTGTTTTAATTGATTCTTATAAATCAGACTGCTGTTTTATCTGAGAAAGTCAACCAGTGTAGGCTGGATTATCCTTGCTCCTCCTGCCAGCGATGCCCTGTATACATTCTCCTCACTTTTGAGCTTCATTATTACCTCTGCCATATCGGCATCCTCATTCTGGCTCATGAGCTTGGTAAAGTTGGTGTCATCGGCCATAAGCCTGTTCTTTGTCAAATCAAGCCTGTTTGTCCTGGCTCCCACATCCGCCCGTATCATTAACAAATTATCAATATTTTCATCTATGCGGTCTATTGCTGTTCTCACACCAGTCTGGTCACCGGTATTCAGGGCGGTGATAAAATTATCCAGGTCTTCTATCAGCTTGGGCGGAGTGCCTGCTGTGCCGGCTCCTCCAAACAGCTCACTTCCCAGAACATTGATGTTTATCTTGTCGCCTATTCCGATTTCATACTTGATATCTTCTCTTAGAAGTCCCGCTGTTTCAACTGTAATATTATACAGTCCCGTAGCCTCATCTATAAGAGTCTGATCTGTCTTGAAGCCGGAGAATATATACCTTCCCGCATATGTAGTATTGGACAGCTGAACAGCTTGTTTTTTCAGCTGCTCAATTTCTATGGAAATCTTGCTAGCATCTTCGGTAGTCAGTGAACCATTTGCACCCTTGATTGCCAGTTCCCTTGCCCTGTGGAGCAGATCACCGAGGTTGTTCAGGGATGCTTCAGTAATTTGCAGCCATGACCCTGCGTCCTCAACATTCCTTTCATATTGGTGTATCTCGGCTACATCAGTCCTCATTTTCAAAGACCGCGAGGCAACGATGGGGTCATCCGATGGAGCAGCTATCTTCTTTCCGGTTGCAAGCTGCTGCTGAATCCTGTCCATCCTTTCCAGGTTGTTTGCCATATTATACATCATGTTGTTTACAAGCATATTATTGGTAATTCTCATAATTGTTACCTCCTAACCAAACTAGAATCTTCCCATCCTGTTTATCAGCGTGTCATATATCTGGCTCAATGTGGTTACCATCCTGGCCGAAGCGCTGTAGGCATGCTGGAACTTCACCATGTTGGCCATTTCTTCATCTATGGATACTCCTGAATTCGAGCTTCTTCTGTTGTCTATTTGCTTTACTATTGTCTCCTGATTGAGTGACAGCCTGCCTGCCTGCTGGGAATCAATCCCCAGGTTTGAAATCAGCGACCTCATGAAGTCTTCAGGCGTACCTTCATTAAATACCTTTGAATCATGCCTGAAATCAATTATATTGAGTAGAATCTGTCCATTTCCCTTCTCTCCTGCAGTTGTAGATGTGAATATATTGTCCACACTGTCCTGTATGTCCTGCGAAAGCGACAGGTTTCTGGCTGTCATATCATCATAAAGAGCATTTATATCATCCGGCAGAACAGCCGCTCCAACAAAATCCGCCGAATATTCGGAATTCATGGTAAAGAACCTTATTCCGGGCAGAGGATCGCCGGTTACGCTGTTCAGCCCGTATCCGTCAGCATGGCCTATCTTGTCCTCTCCGGCACCTATAAGGCCATCACCGTCGTAGTCGATAAAGCCCTCGTTGAACGCTTTTGCAAAGACCCTCACGAACTCATTCAGCTTCCTTATATAATGAGGCACTCCCTTGAATTCATTATTACTGTCTCCGGCCCCATCCCTGATATCTATGTAACCCTTTAGCTCTCCGCCTTCTGGATTAAACGGGGTACCATCCTCCCAATAAAGGTTGAATATTCCAGGGATGTCTTCAGGGTTATTCTTTGTATCGCTCTGCTGGTATGTAATTTTGTATCTCCTGAAGTTGTCAACCAGGAACTTTCCATCGGCCACAATCTGGAACCTCTTGTCGTCTCTTCCGTTGGACAACTTCCCAACCACAACCTCCTGGGCATCTATCTTTATAAGTCTGGAAAGCTTGTCAACCAATACTGCTCTCTCGTCTCTAAGGTCGTTTGCAACATCTCCCTGTATTTCATACTTATATATCTGCTCATTCAGTGACCTTATCTGCTCACTCAACGAATTTACTTCTTCGACTTTGGATTTTACTGCATAGTTGGTATCAGACTGGATTTTCTCAAGATGGGCTGCCGTACTGTTAAAATAGTTTGCCACGGTTATACCCTTCTCTTTTACCAGCGCTCTCGTAGCAAGACTGCTTGGATTCTTGGACAGTTC
>JAWLGL010000130.1:0-6258 GCA_041685035.1 Clostridia bacterium | reverse complement strand
GTATCATCCTTCTCCTCCTTTACCTGTATGGGAAGGTTCTTCAAGGCTTCGATTTTTCCCTCGTCAAGCAGGTACGACTTCCTGGTCTCAACCGGTACGGTTATGCTCTGCCTTATATCTGCAAGACTTGCTTCCATCTGTTGAATCCGGGTAGAATCTTCAGCCATAAACAATTCCGTCTCACCGACCGTTATCTTTTCATCCCTGACATGTAAATAAACCAGTGTACATAAAACTGCAAGCAGGTACAGCATAAACCTTCTCAACTTAGCTCCCCCCTATTCCCGTTATTGAGTATCTTATTGAACATCTCCTCGCTCTCGGCATATTTTAGTCCGGTCTCCAGACTTATCACGCCTTTGCGGTACAAGTCCACCAGTGCCTGGGTTACGGTCTGGGTTCCCAGCTTGGATTTATTGAAGTAAATTTCATCCCTTATCTTTGAAATTTGATCCTTGGACCTGATAATATTCCTAATCGGAACCGTAGTTCTCATTATCTCCAGACAAGCTGTCCTTCCTCCTGACTTTCTGGGAATCAGCATCTGTGATACTATACCCTCCAGGACGTGCGACAGCTGTATACGTATCTGCTGCTGCTGGCTGCTTGGAAAAACATCAATTACTCTGTCTATTGTCTCAGGAGCATTTCTGGTATGAAGCGTTGCAAGTACCAAATGTCCTGTCTCGGCAAGGGTTATGGCACTGGCAATGGTTTCGAGGTCCCTCATTTCACCAACAAGGAGTACATCAGGGTCCTCCCTGAGAGCGGCCCTGAGGCCGTCGGCAAAGGACAGGACATCCTTGCCTACCTCCCTCTGCCTGATAATACTTCTCCGGGGCGTATGAATGTATTCAACAGGGTCTTCCAGGGTAATTATATTCTTACTGTACCTTGAGTTTATATAATCTATCATGGCAGCAAGTGTTGTAGATTTTCCGCTGCCTGTCACTCCCGCTATCAGAACCAGACCGCTCCTTAGTGAAGCAAGGTCTTTTATAACCTCAACAAGCTCCAGCTCGTCAATAGACCTCACTCTGTAGTAAATAAGCATTATAGCTACATCATAGTGGCCCCTCTGCATAAATATGTTCACTCTGCATCTTACCCCGGGAGTATCCATTGCAAAATCAATCTGTCTGTTCTCGGTTAGTTCCTCATACTCTTCCCTGCTTATAAGTTCATGTATATACTTGGATATAATCTCATCGGTACACGGTTCAAATTCCTTTTGCTCGCTGAGCACGTCATGTATTCTGAAAAAAGGCCTGGAGCCAAAGGTTATATGAATATCGGAAGCCTCACACTCTACTGCTCTTTCAATTATTTTGATCATCAATGCAACCATCCCCTTCTGCTACAATAGTTATTCTGTGAATAATATCTGCTACTGTACTTCATAACAATCACTGCAGTAGCTTCCGTCATTTCCTCCAAAGATTATCATCATTGCGTTATATATTATCGCCGAGTGCTTCTCCCTGGCCGAAGGAGCTCCAACCAGGCCTTTCACCCCAGAAATATATGTTGACAGGTCGACGGCATAACAGCTGTTGCCTCCGCCGTTTCCCCCAAAGATTATCATTTTCCCGTTACACACCACGGCAGTATGTCCATATCTCGCTGAAACGGCATCACCAGTTATGTTCCTTGCCGTAACCCTATAGGTATTCAAGTTTATGGAATAGCAGTCTACCATACCCGAAAAACCGTCATATCCTCCGAAAACTACCATCTCCCCGTTGTACAGTACCGCTGTATGCCATGCCCTTCCGCTTACTGCATCACCGGTGAGCGTCCGTTCTGTAACCTTGAATGTATTGAGGTCGACTTCGTAGCAGTCGCCTTGATACGCTCCGTCATACCCTCCGAATATTATCATCTTTCCATTATAAGCAACTGCGCTGTGTCCACGTCTTGCGGTTATGGTATCACCGCCCAGGGTTTTTGCATCAACAGTCAGTGACTTAAGGTTTACTGAATAGCATTCTGAAACAAGTCCCCCTGAGGTTTCTCCTCCGAACACTACCATACTGTCGTTATGCATAACTGCCGAATGGTATGCCCTCCCGGCTATGCTGCCACCTGACAGGGTGTTTTCTTCGGATGTATATGAATCTAATTCCACCGAATAACAATTAGCATGCCACGTGCCGTTATATCCTCCGAATACAACCATCTTACCGTCATACAGCACCGCTGAGTGTCCTTCTCTAGCTGCTGCTGCGTCTCCTCCGAGAACACGTGCAGTAACTGTAGTCCCCATATCGCTTTCAAGCTTGGCTGATATTCCTCCGGATACTCTGCTGAACCTTCCCTTGTAATAGACATTATTGGAACTGTCCACAAAGTAGTCCTCCAGGCTTTTATTAAGTTTCTTGTAGTACTGCGCAATGCTTGTATTTAAAGCATAAAGCTTGAGGCTGTTGGGATTAACAGTATCACCGTCAATATTTGAGAGTACATCTACAACCGTACCCGCAGGAACAGCGCTTTTGCCGGCGCTGTCGTTCACAACAGAGCTCAGGGAGAATGCATTGCTAAGCACTGCAATATCAGCCTGTATGGCCGAGTCCTGAGCACCGGTTTCAAGGCCGTCATAATTTGGTATAGCAACAGCAACCAGTATTGCCAGAATGGCAATAACCAGTACCAGCTCCATCAGAGTAAATCCTTTAGTTTTCCCAAACATGCAGTTCATTCGCACACCGCCATCCGTAGAACCGGTCACCCGACAAGTGAGCCGCTTGAAATCTTGAATATAGGTATAGCCAGAGATATAACCACCAGGCCGATTATCGCTCCGAAGACAAGTATTAGAGCGGGTTCCATAAGCCTGTTTATCCTGTCTACCTTCCTGTTGATTTCCCTGTTATAGTAAATTATGGCCTTGTCCAGTGTGATATCAAACTTGGCCGAGCTTTCTCCTGTCTTTACCAGCGTTTTGGTAACATCGTTGATATACCTGTTATCCTGAAGGAGCTGATAAAGAGGTTTTCCTTCCATAATAGCAGTGGTATCCCTGTACAAGCTCTTTTTAATCACATGGTTTCCTACTATGTTTATGGACGGTTCCAGAGCCTGGACTATGGTCATACCGTTCTTAAGCAGGAGTGCAAGGCCTTTGAGGAAACTATTTATTGAGCTGTCTACAACCAGTTTGCCTATTACCGGAACCACAATGACCATTCTGTCTAGAATCTTCTTAACTGCAGTATTTCTCAGGCTTAAGACTACCAGTGTAGGTAGGGCTGCAGCTATTATCACCAGGAAAAGCCATCCGTCTTTTATAAAATCGGCAGCAGCAAACATCATCCTGGTGAGCAGAGGAAGTTCCTCCTGGTAATCTGAGAATACCTCACGGAACACTGGAACAACCTTTACCGACATTACAATAAGGTTTATTAATAAAAAAACTGTAAGGACTGCGGGATATGTACATACCCCTATTATCCTGGATTTGTTGTCATCGATTCTTTCAAAGTAGTCTGCCAGCTCCTTGAATATGGCGGCTACCTGACCTGAATATTCGCCGGTTCGTATCAGCATCACAAATATGGGCGGAAACAAGCTTCCACGGTTTTTAATGCTCTCGCTCAGCGATATGCCCTGGTTGATTTCCTTTTCCATATCCTGCAGAATAGCTTTGAAGTCTGTGTCCTTTTCATTGTTAACCATAAGGCTTATACATTCCGGTATGGTCATGCCCGCATCCAGCAGTACCGAGAACTGGGATGAGAATTCTGCCAGTTTCTTGCTTTTGACCTGCCTGCGGAAGGTGAAAATATCTTTGAGGAAGCTGACAGCACCGAACGAGCGGGAACTGTTCTTTTTCTCCCACTCACTGACTTCCCTTAAATCCAGTATCACATAACCGTCATCAATGAAGCCTTTTCTTAAATCGCTCAGTGTGCCTTCCTTGCAGCCTTTGGTTACGACACCGTTTTTCTTTACCTTGTACTCATAATAAGCCATGACCAAACCCTCTTTTTAAGGTGAGATTCTTGAAACGGTAATAGTTCTCTCGGCAGTAATACCTGAGTCTGCAATCGTACTGGTAATCCTGACTCTTTCGGGTATTCCCAGCCTTACCGACGTTACCTCGACATCGTAGCTGATACCGTCAATCACCTTTGTAAATGTCAGTATCCCGCTGTATGCAGAATCGCTTTTAATCTCATTCTTGTACCTCTCGATACCCATTTCTGCCGCATACAGCGCCTGGGTATCATTCCTGCTTTGCTTGAATGCCGCAGGATTATTCCCCGACTGCAGGCCCAGAACCAGAATCATAGCTATTACAGGCAAAAAGGACATCATTACAAAAACCAATGTCCATCCCCTGCAATCAGATAGATTGTTAATAAGTTTCGGGCATATCCGTTTTATGGATACCAAAAAAACAACTCCCTGTTTATTTAATATGTTTCAACGGTTTCACAATCCCTTAATGAGATTTTCCTGGTCCAGGTCTGTCCGTACCTGTCGGTTATCTGAACTCCAAGTAAATCCTTGGAATAGGATATGTCGGTTTCATATTGAAAATCTAAGGTAAATCCACTGGCAAGGAGGGTGGTGCTCTTTAATTCTGTGTCTTCATACTCATCCTTGTATAGTGCGCCTTCGAATTCGTAGTATATGGCCTCTCTTGCCGGACTGTTTATGCTGTCGGTAAGTTTGACAGCCTTGCCATCGCCCCTTACCCGTACCTCCGGCCACCGGTCCAGTCTGTTGAATAACTGTGAAAGGTATAGTACCTTGGAATGATTGTCCACAGCTTCTTTTTGCTTGTTATGCTGAATAAGGGTATTGGATGTAAAGGCAATAACTACTACTGCCAGTATGCTTGCTATACCTATCGAAATGGTAAGCTCCATAAGGGTCATGCCTTTAGCGTTTAGTTCTGCATGGCCCTTATGGAATTTTTGATATCTTCCTAGCTTGGTCAGTTGCATAAGGTTAATCTCTTCAACTTAATCTGATAACTATAAATGAGTAAATTCATAACCAATAATTACCATTAAGCTGCGTTTTCTTCTTTAGGTTTCTTCATGTAATCCTATAATCTCCGCTGTAATCTCCTCCCTTGACGGGAAGGGATTAAGGGGAGGGTGTTAATGCTTCTTTTTTCACCCTCACCCCACCCCTCTCCCATCAAGGGAGAGGGAGTATTTGTTATGTTTTTTGCTCATTTACAACTAATAATATTCTAATACTTATAAATCAGGTCGCCGTCCGCATCGTATATTCTGTTACTCTCAGTAGTTGCAGTCTGGATAAGTACTATTTCTCCTACTTTTACTGGAGGCTTAATAATATACATTGAAGTATCATCCGGTATAGTAACCTCCCAGTCAGGGCTCACTGTAGCAGTGTCTGTTACACTAACATAACCAGTAATTTCCCTTGCCTGTCCTGCACCGGCACCGGACGTAATATAAATGACTGCCCCGTTCAGTTCATCATCAGCAAACGTATTTGCTGCATCCAATTGCAAGGTACTTGCAGTTGCTGCAACTGCTTGTTCAGCTGTAGCAACATAATCGGTTATAGAATTGACGTAATATAATCTTCCTGCCCCTCTTATATCTCCATCCGGATTTCCTTTTAGCAGGAATGTACTCTTCTTTATGTAGCTGAGCAGGTTGGAATTAGTACCATCGATTTCAGTTATATTAACATAGCCGTTAAGACTAAGAACTGCCGGCAGGTCGGCTGTTGCCACTGTACTAATATCTACAGTATTTCCAGTTGTAGGCAGTGCATTATAATTGCTCTGATACAAGGCTACCGCAGTGTCAACCTGCTTCAAATCGGTCAGGAGGGCAGTACGATACCCATCTGCAGTAAGATTACCATAATACAGCACTGCAAGCCCGACAAGTATAGCCAGTATGGTCATAACTATAATCAGTTCCATCAATGTGAAGCCTCTGCTGTCTTTTAAAGCTCCCTTCATTCCTTTTGTCATCATAACAATTTCCTCCTTCAAAATAAGTATAGGAATAAGGAGGATTTGTGAATTCTCGAATATCTTGTGGCTCTGCAGCAAAAATATTTAGAGGGTTAATGATTGCTATAAAAAGCAAACAACTGATTAAAAACAAATAAAAACTCTTTTTCCTCATATATGCACCTCTTCCGTTTTTTATTTAAAATTAGAGGTATTATATATAAGGAAAAGGAAAATTCAATTTCTAGGTTAAAGTTTTATACTATTGGTCATTCACAACTTTTTGAATTGAACTTAATACATAT
>JAWLGL010000129.1:0-6303 GCA_041685035.1 Clostridia bacterium | reverse complement strand
CTTGAAATTATACAAAGTACCGGAGAAGCAAAACCTGAGCTTAATGATGCTATTCAAAGTCACACAAACAGGATAATAAAGTACGTAAACCAGAAAGTCGCCCTGACAAAGCCGATTCTTATAAACTGCGAGTGGAGTGTAAAAGACCTGAAGGTAGAAATTGAACTGAAAACTCCCGGGGCAGAATTTCTTAAGACAAAAGGCTGTGACAAGCTGATTGAAAAATATTTGAAAAGAAATTTCGATGTTAACTGCAAGGTGTGTTTTAAAGAAAACGTTGAGGCTGCAGGCAGTGACAACCATGATTATGCAAAGTATAAAGAAACTGCTGAGAGAGAGGTAATTGCAGAGATAATTAAAGAGTCTGTAAAAACTACACCTAAAAAAAGGGGTTCGTCAGATGTAAAGCTGAAGGAAGCAGGCTTGGATGTGCAGATTATTCTTGGTAAGCCTTTTAAAGATGAAACGGTAAACATTGCAGAAATAAACGAGACAATGGATAGAACAGCAGTAGTAGGTAGAATACTTAAAGTTGAAGCAAGGGAAGTAAAAAATGGAAAGAAGCTCATAACTTTTGATCTATTCGACGGTACCAGTTCAATAACACTGAAGCTGTTTACGCCAGCTGAGAAAGCCGATGATATGCTGCCTAGACTGGTTAAGAATAAATGGGTGCGGGCACGGGGAAATGTTCAATACGATAAGTTTTCTAGAGAAACTACCATAATGGTAACTGATATTATAGAAATGAATGTTGAGGCAAAGACTGACAATGCTGAAGTGAAAAGGGTGGAACTTCACCTGCATACCCAAATGAGCTCGATGGATGCTGTAACACCGGTAGGAGAATTGGTCAGGAAAGCTGCATCATGGGGGCATAAGGCGGTTGCGATAACTGATCACGGCGTTGTACAAGCATACCCAGATGCATATTTAGCAGGGAAGAAAAACAATATAAAGATTATTTATGGTGTGGAATGTTATCTGGTTGACGACAAGGTGCCTATAATTAAGAACGCTGTGAATGAAGTGCTTGACGGTGAGTTTGTGGTAATAGACATTGAGACTACAGGGTTGAGCTACTATAAGGATAAGATAACCGAGCTTGGTGCAGTAAAGATTAAGAACGGTGAAGTAACGGACAATTTCAGCAGTATGGTAAATCCGGGCATACCAATTCCAGATTACATCACAAAGATAACCGGAATAAACGATAATATGGTTAAGGATGCTCCATCAATCCAACAAATCCTTCCCAAATTCCTTGACTTTATTGGCGAGCTGCCTATTATAGCCCATAATGCATCATTTGATATGGGCTTTATTGGCCACGCAGCCAAAGAGCTGAAAGTTAAAATAAAGAATCCTGTTGTAGACACCTTGCTGCTTGCAAGGATACTACTGCCTGAACTGGACAGGCACAAGCTTTCGAGGGTTGCAGAACACCTTGGGATAGAAGCTGAAAACTATCATAGGGCGGTTGCAGATGCTGTAACTGCAGCAAAAATATGGACTGAGTTTGTTAAGATACTAAAGGAAAAGGGTATTCAGACTTTAGACATGATTGATAAAAAATTTCGAGGTGAAACAAATGTCAGAAACCTTGAAAGCTTCCATGCAGTTATCCTTGTAAAGAACCAGGCCGGATTAAGAAATCTATACAGAATTGTATCTGAATCACATCTGAACTTTTTTTATAAAAAGCCCAGGGTTCCCAAAAGCCTTTACACAAAGTATAGTGAAGGGCTGATGATTGGAACGGCATGCCAGCTTGGAGAGTTGTATTCTGCAATTTTAAATGGAAAGACAAATGAAGAGATAAACAGAATTGTTAAGTTTTATGACTACCTTGAGATTCAGCCGCTGGGTAACAACAATTTTCTTGTTAAATCGGGAAGGGTATCTCAAGAAGAATTGATAGAAATCAATAAAAAGATAATTATGCTTGGCGAAAAGTATGATAAGCCTGTTGTTGCCACTAGTGATGTGCATTTCGTGGATGCTGAAGACGAGGTTTTCAGAAGGATACTTATGGCAGGCCAGGGGTATGAAGATGCCGACAGTCAGGCCCCATTGTATCTCCGGACGACAGAAGAGATGCTCGAGGAATTCAAATATCTTGACCAGTCAAAGGCATATGAGGTTGTGGTGGCAAATACAAACCTTATTGCAGACATGATTGAAGATGTTACTCCTATACCTCAGCAGACCTTTCCACCCAAAATTGAAGGGGCAGAACAGGAATTTGAAAGGCTTGCGGTCAGCAGAGCCAAAGAGATTTATGGGGAGCCTCTGCCGGAGGTAGTGAAGGAACGACTGGAAAAGGAGCTTTATTCAATTATAAAAAATGGCTTCTCGGTGATGTATGTTATTGCTCAGAAGCTGGTTTCAAAATCACTGAGTGACGGTTACCTTGTTGGTTCAAGGGGCTCTGTAGGCTCATCATTTGCAGCAACAATGGCAGGTATTACAGAAGTAAATCCTCTTCCTGCCCATTATATATGCAGCAAATGCAAGTATTCAGAGTTTCCTGGCAATGGTTATGACTGCGGTGTAGATATGCCGGAAAAAGATTGCCCAAGCTGCGGCAGTTCCTTAAATAAGGACGGATACGATATACCCTTTGAGACATTCCTGGGCTTTGACGGCGATAAGGAACCTGATATTGACCTGAACTTCTCAGGAGAATACCAGGCAAAAGCTCATAAGTTTATTGAAGAACTGTTCGGCAGTGAGCACGTCTTTAGAGCCGGAACCATATCAACCATAGCAGACAAGACGGCCTTTGGATTTGTGAAGAATTACCTTGCCGAAAGGAATATAAATGTTCTCAATGCCGAGATAAACAGGCTGGTGACCGGATGTGCCGGTGTTAAAAGAACAACAGGCCAGCACCCAGGCGGGGTCATGATTGTTCCACAAGACAGGGAAATTTTCGAGTTTTGTCCTATACAGAGGCCTGCCGATGACGAAGGTTCAGGAGTAATAACAACCCATTTCGACTACCATTCAATCCATGGTACACTGCTCAAGCTTGATATACTCGGGCATGATGATCCTACTGTAATAAGGATGCTCGAAGACCTGACAGGGGTTGATGCGCGTGCAATACCAATTGGCGACCCCAATACCATGGCCATTTTTATCGGGACTGATGTGCTGGGAATTACAAGAGAGAGCATAAATAGTGAAGTTGGTACTTACGGTATACCTGAGTTTGGAACGAGATTTGTTCGTCAGATGCTTGTAGATACAAAACCCACTACTTTTTCTGAGCTTGTAAAAATCAGCGGTCTTTCGCATGGAACAGATGTGTGGCTGAATAACGCCCAGCAGCTGATTCGTGCCGGGACAGCTAAACTGTCGGAGGTTATATGTACAAGAGATGATATAATGCTCTATCTGATACGGAATGGCCTTGAACCCAAAACAGCATTCAAAATAATGGAGGATGTCAGAAAGGGTAGGGGAGTTAACCCTGATTATGAAGAGATTATGAGAAAGAAGAACATTCCAGAGTGGTATATACAGTCATGTAACAAAATCAAGTACATGTTCCCCAAAGCCCATGCAGTAGCTTATGTTATGATGGCATTCAGGATTGCCTATTTCAAGGTCCACTATCCCGAGGCATTTTATATAGCTTATTTTACAGTAAGGGCTGATGACTTTAATGCCGAAATGATGACCAACGGATCCGATAAAGTAAGGGCGCACATCAAGGAGCTTGAAGCAAAGGGTAACAATCTGACCGCAAAGGAAAAGAATATTCTTACTATACTTGAGGTTGCAAACGAAATGTACCAGAGGGGTATAGAGTTCCTGCCTATCGACCTTTACAAGTCGGATGCCGAAAGGTTTCTGCTGCAGGAGGGCTCAATCAGGCCGCCGCTGAATTCTCTTCAGGGACTTGGAACAGTTGCGGCTCAGAATATAGTTGCGGCGAGGAAACAAGAAAGGTTTTTGTCCAAGGATGACCTGAGGATAAGAGCAAGAATAAGCAAGACTGTTATTGAGATTCTTGAAAGGAACGGTTGTCTGAAGGAACTGCCTGAAAGCAATCAGATGAGCTTATTCTAAATACTGTAGTGATAGTTACCTCAGCTTTGAAATACCTTTGTAAGGAGGTTGTATATGCCGGAAGATAACAACCAGCCTGATAACAAGCCGCACGAGATATCAAAAAATGCTTTGATTGCAGTTACTACAATAGTGTTCATTATTGTAGGCATAGTAATTGGAATACTGATCCGAGGCTACATTATGTAATTCACTAGGACTAAAGTACTAGGGCTAAAGTACCGTGAATCCATAAATCCAGGACTGGATTCCCGGTACTTTTTTAGGCCAAAAAAGCCATCAGAATCAGTACCATTGCCCGATAGAGTTCAAACTCCGGCTGTTGTACAATAAAAATAGAGAGCAGGAACCAAAAAGGAGGAAGAGATTATGTTTAATTTAATTATTAACTCCCTAAAGAAAAGAATGGCAAAAGAAGAAGGCCAGGGAATGGTTGAGTACGGCTTGATAATAGCCGTGATTGCAGTAGTAGTTTTAATAGCACTCACTCCGGTTGGCACAGCAGTCTCCGATGTATTTACAAGCATAGTGAATTCAATCAGGGGAGTTGTTCCGGCTGGTTGATTAAGGGTTTAACTTCTCATCCCTATCTGGCAGCAGGTAGGGTAATTTTTTACCATCATATTATTAATTATTTCTTCATTGGATTATCAGTGTCATTGCGGGTGCAGTGGAAAAAAACGTGGCAATCTCTATGCCAACCTTAATAGATGTAATGTTAAATTTAGTTACGTCAGAAGGTAGAAGTGATGTGATTACACATGCAAATCCAGAGAATAAAAAATAGAATAAATAGAACAAAAGGACAGGCACTGGTTGAAATGGCATTTGTCCTGCCGGTAATAATTCTTGTGCTTATGGGAATTGTTGAGTTCGGGAGAATATTTAATACCTATCTTGTGCTGACCAATGCATCAAGAGAGGGGTCAAGGGTTGCGGCAGTCGGGGGAGCGGACTTGGATGTAATGAACTCAATACTGAATGTTACTCCAACGCTGAATCAACCCTCGCTGACTATTACAGTTAACCCTGGTGAAACTGATAGAAGCAGGGGTTTGCCGGTCACGGTTACAGTAAACTACAACCTGCAGCTGATTTGCCCGGTAGTTAATGTCATACTACCCAACCCCTTTCCGCTCACATCTCAGACCACAATGAGAATCGAATAGGAAGGTGAATGAAGATGAAGGCGGACTTAAATATGGTTTACCTTCAAAATAGTACAGGTGGTTGATACTTATGAATAACAAAGTGAAGAAGTTGAAAAATGAGAGTGGAACAACAATTGTAATATTTACCGGTATGATTGTCGGTATATTAGCTTTTTCTGCACTTGTAACTGATATTGGCTATCTGATGGTGGAAAGAAGCAGGTTAAAAAATACAGCCGATGCAGCTGCGCTTGCCGCTGTCAGGGAAATGACTGACAACCGTTCAAATGCCCAGGCAGTAGCTGCTGATTATATACAGAAGAACGACAGGTCAACTATTACAAGTGAAATTTCCATACCGGATACAGGATATATTGCAACTGTAAAACTTAATAAAGACATTTTTTTCTTCTTTGCAAGAATATTAGGAATAAATGAAACACAAATAAGTGTTCAATCAACAGCAAAGATGGCGCCGGTTGTTGCTGTCAGAGGATTAAGGCCTCTTACAGTGCAGCAGCAGACATTTACATTTGGACAGCAGTATGTATTGAAAGAAGGCGCAGGTGATGGAACTTCGGGGAACTATGGAGCAGTAGCTCTTGGAGGAACCGGTTCCGACAGATACAGGGATAATATCAAGTACGGATATGACTCGGTAATAAGAATCGGGGATTATATAAGAACTGAAACAGGCAACATGCAGGGACCGACAGAAGAGGGGATAAACTACTTAATAAGCCAGTGCAGTCACTATCCAGAGTGTACGCACCAGAAATATGAGCTTAACTGTCCCAGACTGATTGCAATTCCAGTAGTAAATACACTTGATGTGAATGGAAGAAAACCAATTGTAGTAGTGGGGTTTGCATCGTTTTTTCTTGAGGACTATGTAGATAACGGTGGTCATTCAGAGATTACAGGAAGATTTATCGAAACCATTGTGAATGCAGAGCTTGGGGACGCAGCCACAGATTATGGGATGAGAAGCATCAAGCTTATTGAATAGATTCAGATGGCACAATTTTAACAACCGGATAAGATTTTGTGCAGTCAAATACCATTTTAAGGA
>JAWLGL010000128.1:0-6308 GCA_041685035.1 Clostridia bacterium | reverse complement strand
CGTGGGAGTTCTCTACTGCTTCTTCTTCAATCGCTTGAACAAATTCCGTTTCTTCTTCGGTCAGCAGGATAATAAAATTTGTTCCAAAATATATATCCAATGTATCGGTTACGATACGCCCATCCTTCATGTTAGGTATATTAAGCATTATATAATAATAATGCTTGTGGGCTTCGATTCCGGTTTGCCGACCCCTTTCAATACACTTCCTGGATGTACATTGGGTCAGGCCGAACTTTGACCCAACACGTTCGATGTCCCTTTCTTCTGCAATTAAGAAGAAATGACGGTCACTTGAGGGCTCAATCTGGTTAATATCGATTTCCTTTATGCTTTCTCCGGATATCATGTAGGATTTCATTTTTCTACCAACCATCCTCACGTAAGTATTCTGGACTCAGTTATTATGATATCCATCTTTACATCAAACTTTTCAACAGGCAGCTCATGAATAACCTGGCAGTCAAATGACAGCCCGATTTTTAATGTCTCAGGTCTCAACCTTGAGAGAAACCTGTCGTAATATCCTCCCCCGAATCCAATTCTGTTCTTCCTTATATCAAAGCCTACTCCAGGCACAAAGACAAGGTCAATATCGGCCGGGTTTATCCTTCGTTCAGGCAGCTGCAGAGGCTCATATATTCCGAAGGCCCCAGGTACAACATCTGAATCAATACTCTCAATCCGATAGATTTTAAGCTTCTTTTCTTTTTCTATTACTATAGGAAGGCATACTGTCCTGCCCTCTGCAAGGATATTGCCAATCAACTCCCTGGTAATAACCTCGCTTTTCATACACATGTACGCCATTATAGTTTCAGCTTTCTCAAGCCTGCCGGTTTCTTTCAGCCTTTCTACGATAGCACTACTCTTATCTCTGATTTCTTCGACAGTAAGCAGGTTTCGCCTTTCAATAAGCTGTCTCCTGATAAACTCCTTGCAGTCTTTCATAGTATCCCCCTGGAACGTAAAATTACTGCAGGCAGGCAAATACTCCCATATGCCTCATATATATATATCAAACCAATGCATGGCCGCCATAGATAAACAAAAAACCACGCCTGCAGTTAAGCTCCTGTATACCCTGGACTGGAATGGTAAGAACGAAACTGCTGCAAGAACAATATTATAAAGGAGGAACAGCATAGTGCCTATTAAAACCGATGCTGCAGCCCACCAGGGAATAATTTCTCCCGAATAAACTGTAAACGCAGATATAAGAACCAGTGCAGTCAGTATAATTATTTCAGTCCATGATTTAAGTATAGGTTTTGTATTAGGTTCATATACTTTGTAGTTTTTCAGTCCTATTAGAAAAACAGGTATAGGGAGACCGAACAATCCTCCAGTAATAACCCTAATCAGGTTACTGGATTCCCTGAATCCTAGATAGGAGCTCACCCCGTCGTACATCATGGGCAGTGTCATCAGGCATAGAACCAATGCGTGAGTTAATTTTACCGGCTTGTCTGAATTCCATCTCTTCCTGATTACAATAAAGCAGAGGCTGACAAAGACTCCGGTATATATACCCGTATCCCTTGCACAGAGAGGCAGTGGAACACCACTAACAAATATTGTTCTCTCCGGTATTTGGTGACATATAATTGAGCCCAGAAAACTTAGAACCTGTTCGAATATCATCCAACTGCACCTTTAATAGTTGAATCTACCAGGATTACTCATCATCTCTCCGATTGCAGCCAGTGAAAAGAGCACGCAGCACATCCCCCATATTGCAAAGAGGATAAGGGATGCCGCAAGCAGAGCTTTGCCGAATGATTTCCTGTCAGTATCCCGGTCATCGGACATAAAGATTATCGAAGCAATAATTCCGGTCAGCTGTCCTATCCCCGGTATTACAGCTATGATTGAAAGCAGCACCTTAACTGCATTGCTCAGCGGCCTTGGCACAGGAACAGTAGCTGGTTGGTATTCTTTCTTTTCCACATCATGGTTTTCCTGTGCGGTCTCCTGGAACTCGGCAGGTATTGGTGGTACTTCGGTATGCTCCTCACCAGATTCTCCCTTTAATAAACTCCCGCAGTATGGACACCTTTTGGAGGTGCTGTCTATTTCCTCTCCGCAGAACTCACATTTCTTGTTTTCCATGCACTCGCCCTCCTTTCGTTCTATGCAAAATTCAGCTTGCTTATATACAAATCATTGAAGCCTTCTACTCTGCCCAAATCGATGCTCTCTATACTCCCAGCCGCCTCTTTGCATTCAGTCACCGTCTCAGGGTAAATAAGAGACTTCAAGGCTCCATTTACTGATGTATTTCCTGCCCAAACTATTTTATCTTTTAAGGCTTCAGGAATCAATCCGATTTTTACAGCATTACTAATATCCATGTAATTTCCGAGTCCTCCCGCCAGATAAACCTTACGGATGTCATTATTTCTCAACCCGGCCTTGTTCATCAACACCTCAATACCTGCAGCAACCGCTGACTTTGCGAGCTGAACCTGCCTGACATCCTCCTGGGTAAACAGTATGGGCTTGCCGTGACTCCCATAGGCAACCCTGAAAGCCGGTTTGCCTTTGTAAACAGTCAAACTCCCTTCAAGGTTCTCTATCTCAGATTTATGCTGCACATCACCCGGGAAATGCATGCGTCCCTTTGAGTCTATTATTTCTGCCCTCAGAAGTCCGGCGGTTACATCAATTATTCCGGCGCCGCATAACCCCAAGGGTTCTATATCTCCTATGGTTGAGCAGAAAATACCTTCCCGCCCTATTGTGACCCTGTTGATTGCACCTTCAATACAAGCAGTACCAAACTCAATTCCTCCTCCTTCAAATGCCGGTCCCGCTGCCGCTGAACACGCAAACAAACGGTCCTTGTTTCCTGCAACCATTTCTCCATTGGTACCCAGGTCAATCAATATATTACAGTTTTCATCCCTGTACATATCTGTGGATATTACTCCAGCTACAGCATCAGCCCCTATAAACGCCGATACAGACGGCAGAATAATAATTTCACCTTCAGGGCTTGTGTATATTCCGGTCTCATCAGAATTCTTCAACATCATTCCGGTATAAGCAGGTGTATATGGATAAGTACCCAGGCCACTCACATCAAGCCCAAGAAGAAGATGGAGCATTGTAGTATTCCCGCTGATTACCATCTTTTCAACAGAACCAGAGTTTAATCTGTTTCTATTGGTAACAGCTTGAAGCATGGAATTTAATTCTTCAACCATCAGGTTTCTCATCTCACGCAGATTATCTGCACTTCTGCTTGCATAATGTATCCTTGATACTACATCGGCTCCGTTTACCGTTTGTGGATTAAGTCTTGATTCAGTATCAAGAACCGCTTTCCCTTCCATATCTACAAGATACAGAACCACCGTAGTCGTACCAACATCTACTGCAGCGCCAAACCCGACTCTTGTATGAAGCCCTCTTTCCTTGACTCGGTATTGATACGGATGAATGGTAGAGCATGTATCCCTAGACCTGTCACAGTATTCCCATGCGGGGCTGCACTCAACTGTCATGTCTCTATCTATAATCACCTTGCAGGCCAGCCTATATCCCTGGTCAATCTCTTCAACGGTAAGATGGTTCAATTCTTCAGACGATACTTCTTCCCCGCTGCCCTCAATCACCCTTACTTTGCATTTGCCGCATTTTCCATTCCCGCCACAAGGAGAAGGCACAAATACTCCTACAGCCTTTAGGGCTTCAAGAAGAGTTGTGCCTCTCTCAACTATGTACTCACTGGACCGGCTGCTTCGAATAATCTTAAGTACAGTCGGCTCTATCCGGTCAGGATTATTCCTCATTATTCTAATCACCCTACATTAAGTATCTGTTATTCAATAAACCAACTATCATATTCCCATAATACTGTATCCGCTGTCGGCATAAATTACTTCTCCAGTGACCGCTCGCGACATATCGCTGAATAGGAAAGTCACTACGTCCCCGACTTCCTTAGCATCAACATTCCTTCTAAGTGGCGCTTTTGTCTCAACAGCCCGGAGTATCTGGTCCAGATCCTTTACCCCTCTTGCCGAGAGAGTTTTGATGGGCCCTGCCGAAACAGCATTAACCCTGATGGCTTTTGGTCCAAGGTCACTTGCCAGGTACCGCATACTACACTCAAGAGCCGCTTTGGCAACTCCCATTACGTTATAGTTCGGCATAACCTTTTCAGCTCCCAGGTAAGTCAGGGTAACGATGCTCCCGCCCTCACTCATTACGCTCTGGGCAGCTCTGGATACTGCAACCAGCGAATATGCACTGACATTGCCGGCATGTGCAAACCCATCCCTTGATGTATTGACAAAGCTGTCATGTAAATCCTCAGATTTTGCATGTGCAATACTATGCAGAATACCGTGTATGGTGCCATAATCCTTTTTTAAACTCTTGAAAAGCTTTTCTATATCATCATCATTTGAAACATCGCATGGGTACATCTTTGCTCCTGGAATTGTCTCAAGAAGCTTCTCTATACTTTCTTTTTTCTCTTGTGACAGGTATGTAAAAATAAGGTTGGCGCCTTGTCCCTGGGCAGATTGAGCTGCCCCCCAGGCTATACTCCACTTGTTTCTCAAACCCATTATCAGTATATTCTTGTCTTTTAACAGCATGTCAGCTTCCCCCTTACAGAATCCTTTAATCACCAAGACTACAAATTCCATTTAATACACAGTTATCTTCGACTCTAAAAATGTTATCACACACGAGTGCTAAATTCAATAAAAACTCTTCTAGAGCTATTTGCTAAGAGCCAATAACTAATCAAGTCGTCTTTCCCAGTCTGAAAAACCATCGGTAGTAAATCCTTGAAAAGAAAAAGGTTACTACTAATGTTATAAACGTCCAGTACCATGACCAGTTTATATATTTAATCAATTGTGTATAATGTTCAAAAATACTTTCCATTATCGTTAGTCCACCTGCATATACTAAATAGTGAAACAACTGATTGTACCATGATTTATTATCAGGATAGTACAGGTTAAAGAATACACAGATTGCCGGATAGAAAAAGTAGTCAAAGGTAAAGCTTGAAGTGGTGGCATTTGGAAAAAGGCGTACCGGAAATACAATCAGACTATATTGAGCAACCACCAGTCCAGTTATCCATGTTATCAGCTGTTTGAACAGGAAAACAACTTGTGCATTCCGTATCTTGTCCCTTGGAACAAACCTCCAGAGAAGAATAGCCGTTATTACCCAAGCGGTAATTAGAATTGCTCCTTCAATGGTCATTTCTTTTTCCTCCCTCATTCACCTTGTCTAATCTGGCAACTCCGACGGCATGATTGTTCCATAGAACCTTTTCCACCGTTTCGGTACTCTCCTTATCACAGTTCACTATTATTACAACATCATCTGAGCCTGCTGCAGCACCACCCTTCCGACGTCTCCTCATAACAATAAACAGGTCAATAAGAAAACCGACGGCACTCCCTCCAACAAGCCCTATCAATCCGCAGAGGATTGGACCCCAGGCCCATATGTATCCATAGATAACCCCCAGAACCATAAATACCGTTCCCAATACTGCAGCCAGGTCAAACAAGCTGACTCCATCAGCGCGGTTTATGGTATCGAACAGCTTTCCCTCTTTTTTCTTTTTTTCCAGAGGCACTGCAAGTATTTTCTCCCTTACAATACCTTTCTGCTCAAGCTCGGTAATTGCCAGCTCTACATATGCCGAATACTTGAATGTTGATATCACGTACACTTTTTCCCATTCCTCTTTCCCTGTATTTGCACAGGCATAATAAAATCGGGGTTCTGGTAATTCTTTTTCAGAAACTGCGCCTGTTCAATGTCAAATATCCTGTTATTCTCAACTGCAGTGGTATAAGCATGGTATACGGCAAATGCATAGAGGGAGGGAAGATACAAAAGCCACTGCGGGTCTGTAACTTCTACGGCCTGCCTGAATGCCCCTGTAAACGTATAATGAATTGCCTCCAGCAGGTGTGAATAATATGCTATGGCAATCCAGAAAACCCCTACAAAAAAACCGGTAATGATATCCCTCGTACAAAGCTGTCCAAGTCCCGGCAGCAGTGCAGACCACAGCGAGGCAGTCCATGGAGGTCTTTTGTCCAGATAGTTTACGGCAGTGGTACTTACCTTGAAAGGTAGGACAGAAGACTTCTCCCTGTCAGCCAGAATAGAAAACTTGTTCAGGTCAACTGTTGAACGGTAACTGTCCCATATGGCATAAACATACACAGCACAGTACATTAACAGCCACCCCTTATCAAGCACGCCCTTTGCCAGATCAGCTCTGCCGGTGAATGAATATATGATGGAAGTATTAATTC
>JAWLGL010000127.1:0-6397 GCA_041685035.1 Clostridia bacterium | reverse complement strand
GTTTAACAGCAGGGAAAGCAGCACTTACAATCCGGAGCTGGTCATAACAAAAACCATGATGGCTCCTCCTGAGCCTGACAGCCTGACAGCCGTACCTGATGACAGTTTGGTTACCCTGAAGTGGACTGCCTCTTTTGAAGCCGACAGCTATAATGTAAAAAGGAGCACCATAGATGGAGGGCCGTACACTACAATAGCATCAGGAGTTACGGCAGTATCATATGCTGATGACCAGGTAACCAATGGCACTACCTACTATTATGTAGTGTCTGCGGTAAACACTATTGGGGAAAGCAGTAATTCAAACCAAGCCGGCACAACACCTAACACAACAATAATAAGGACATTTAACCCTGCTGTCGATGCAAGGGTTGAAAGCCAGTATCCCAGCAGCAATTACGGCTTGGATACAACCCTGAGCGCTGCCAACAGCGGCTCACATGATAAAAAATCATTTCTGAGGTTTGACCTGAGCGGCTATACCCATAATACTGTGGTTTCGGCAAAACTAAGGGTGTACGGAAGAAGCTCCACCGGCTCACTTGAGATAGATGCATATGGAGTATCGGATGATGAATGGCTGGAGTCGGGGGCCGGAGGGATTACATGGAATAATTCTCCGCCTTTGGAAAGCGTCACTGGAAGCGCAGAATTCGGCACTGCCCAGCAGTATTATGAAATAGATGTGACTCCTTTTGTCTCGGCCCGGGCTAACGAGTCAAAGCTGGTATCATTGGGGCTCTTTACCGATACGGCTTCCAGCGGCAGTGTAACAACCAACAGCAGGGAAGCGGCAGCCGGAAAACCTGAGCTTGTTGTAAAGATGGTTGAGGGTGTACCCAAGCCGCCCACCAACCTGATTGCAATGGGGGGGAACAGGCTTGTAGACCTGAGCTGGAATGCTTCGGAGGGGGCTTCAAGCTATACTATAAGAAGAAGTAATACCAGCGGAGGGTCGTATAATACGATTGCTTCCGGTATTACCTCTACTACCTATAGAGATACGGGTGTGAGCAACGGAAGGGAATATTACTACGTAGTTTGTGCAGTAAATGCCAAGGGTGAAAGTGCATATTCAAACGAGGCATGCGCAATACCCGACAGATGGGCGGCAACACAGATATTACTGCCGGAGAGCGATACCTATGTCAGAAACGGAGCTTTTTCCGACAGCAATTTTGGCGGAAATACTATATTGAATGTAAGTAGTTCTTCTATACTGAATGATGGGAACACAAGGCATGGGTATATCAGGTTCGGTTTGTCGGGTTTACAGAACAACCCTGATAATGCTACACTTATGATTACAGGAAGGAATATTACAAACAACAGGCACACCATAATTAATATCTATAAGGTAACAGATGATTCGTGGAACCAATACGGTATGACATGGAATAATGCTCCCGGCAATGATATACTGATAGGTTCTGTTTCTGTTAACCATAAATACAGAACAAAAACCCTGGATATTACCGATTATGTGGAAGCAGAGCTGGCTGGGGACAAAATGCTGAGTATTTGCCTGAAGTCAGCAGTCGATGGCCGTATAATTTCCTTCGGCAGCTCTGAAGGAGCCGACCCGCCGCTGCTGCAGGTAACATATTAGAGGGATGGAATTATGAAGAGTAATAACAGAGGATTCACTTTATTGGAAGTAATGGTAACTATAGGCATACTCGGCCTTGTACTTGGCTATTTCACCTCATTTTACAGGAATGAGATAAACCTTTACTTTTCAAAGGATAATGATATTGAACTTAAGCAGGATGCCCGAATTGCCATGGATAGAATAGTTTCCAAAATAAGAATGACCGAGAATCTGTCCTATGAGGCGGGAACCGATGGAACCGGAGTAATCTGTCAGGGAGCCCAGGTTATTGTCAATACCACCAGGAATGAACCTGTAGGTGATATAAACTATTATTACGACAGCGGCAAAGAAGTTGGGGAAATCAGAGACGCATCCGGCAACAGGATAGCGGGAAACGTAAAGGACTTCAGGCTGGACAGGATAGATATTCCGGGGACTGACGGTCTCGTAGAGATAACCATATCCTGCGGCAACAATAAGTCTGAATCTGTTAAAACCTACTCAACGGCGGTCAGAATGCACTAATCTTCATCAGACCCTCGGAGGATTTTATGGTAAAGCAAAATCAAAAAGGGGCAGTAATAATTTTTGTAGTTGCAATTATAGGTATTATAGGCATATTGTATGCAACATTATATGTCCTGATAGGAACTGAGAGGAAAATACACCAGTCGCTTACCAACAGGACAAAGGCGTACTATGTTGCCGAAAGCGGGCTGGAGAGGGGCATAGCCCTGCTGAAGCAGGGGAACAGCAGTTCATTTGTCTGTGATAATCCCTTTAGCGCGCAGTATAAGCATGAACACAGATTTAATGTAACAATTGTGCAGGCTCAGCCTGATATATATACTATTACATCGACAGGAACCTATGATAATGCAGTAAGAAGGTTGGAGGCTGTTGTGTTAAGAAACGACGAAACTTTTTCAATACAGTCATGGAAGGAAATAAACTGAACAAAGGGGATGAATATGTTTAATCCTTGGGAATTATGTATAAGCATACAGCAAAGAACGGTTAAAATGGCGGTATGCAAGGCTAATAAAAAAAGGGGAAAAATTGAAGTTTCTAAGGCGGTTCAGATAGATATCCCTGAGGAACACTGCAGCGATAGGGATCAAGCCAGTGCTGAAGCTATAACAGGCCTGATAAAAAAAGCTCTCCGGAGCAGTGGAATTACCCTAAAGAATTACAGGCTTTGCATTTCGGACAGGGATATAATTACCAGGGTAGTGAAGCTGCCGAAGATGAATGTAAAGGATTTGGAAAGCTTCATGCGACTGAGCATCCAGCAGTATTTTCCCATAAATGCCGGTGACTACTGCTTTGACTACAAAATACAGAGCATTAACCCGGGTGACGATAAAGCATTTTACAATCTTTTGTTGGTTGCAATGCCCAAGATAATGATTGAATACTATTCAGGCATATTTCTGAAGTGCGGGCTTAAGCCAAAGGTAATAAATATCTACCCGGATGTTGTCTCAAAGCTGTTTTTGGTAGTGTCGGGGAAGGATACAGCCATTGTGGATATAGGTTATAATTATACCGAATTTATCATGCTTGAAGGCAGAAGTATCTTCATCAACTCGATAATTAACTATGCGCTTCCTCAGAAGGATGAAGATGTAAGCGAGGAGTCACATCTGGCAAACCTTGATGAAGATGCGCTAGGCGAGGATTTTATGGCAACCGCTGAAACAATAAAAAACTACTTGAATTTCTTCTCATCAAGACATCACGGTAAAAGCATAGAGGAGGTTTATTTTATAGGAGAAGGTGCCTTGCTCAAGGATGCTATATACTCACTGCAGGAAAGCCTGAATATTAAGATACTTACCGGCCAGGAGTTGATAAATTCAAAAATTACAGCCGCATCAATGTCTCCAATGGCCAGAAAACAATTCAATCCCGAAAGATTCTTCAGCTGTCTGGGTCTTATAGCAGGGGGGATGGTTAAATGAAAAGAGTATCCAAGGAATTGAATTTCATACCAGGGTTTATGGAGAAAGAAAAGGAACAGAAACAGAGAATGGTTAAGGTTGCCATCCTGACTACCATACTAACATTGCTGTGTTTTGCTGGCTACTATATACCCGATTTGCAGATTGAGTTCATGGAAGCTGAACTTAACAGGCTGCAGAGTGAAGAAAAACTAATGGAGGATATCAAGCTAATAAAAAATGACCTTGAGCATACAGAAAAAACCTCTCCCAAAAGAAGCAAATACTCAAGGAGGTATCAAAAGGTGAGGTGGATATAGGCTTTGTACTGGAGAAGCTGACTTCTGCAGTTCCCCAGAATGTAAAGCTGTCCTATTTCAGCACCAGTGATAGTGGTGATATAAGCGCATCGTATATTATAAACAATCCTGTTGAAGGGACAAAACTGACGGGCAATCTCAGAAAACTTAACATATTTGAAAGGGTTGACACGCCTTCAATGCCTATGGTTGACCGCAAAACTGATGTTAGTTTCAAATTAAGGCTGAAAAGTAGTAACGAGCAGTAAGTCAGCGTTCAATAACAGGTAGAGTGGAGAGGTCCAAGTGATTGAATGGAAAAAGTATAAAGTATCATTGCTAATTATTTTTGCAGCAGCATTGGTGTATTTAATTTTCTTGAGCTGTTCATATAACAGGCCTGCACTATTGAAAGAAGAGATAAGAGCTGTACAGGGCCGCATAGAACAGCTAACGGTTTTCAGCAAGAACCTGTCTGAAGCAGAAGGGCAGATTGAAACACTACAGAACCAAATAAGGCAGGTTGAGGAGAAAATACCCGGGTACGACTGCAGCAATGAATTTGCAAGAGAGCTGTATGGCTTTGTTTTAGGTAAAAAGCTCAATATAGATGAAATAAGGATTGATTCTCCTATACAAAAGGGTTCAGTAAAAGCGTATAGATTCACAATTGAGACAAGCGGAAGCCTGGATCAGATTAAACAGGTGATTGGGTATATGAATAATCATAAGAGAAAACTGGTTATAAGGACTTTCAGCATGAGAGAAAAGCCGGACAGCACATATTCTGCTATAATGAGTGTAGAACTTTATCATACCACTGATTAATCTTCATAAGCAGGAGTTTTTCAATAAAGGTATCAATGAAAGCAAAATATAACGGGGAGTATAAAAGTGAATAACAGGAAGGCAGTATTTATTGTATGCGCCCTGGTTGTATTGGGAGTGTTGGGTTATGTTTATTACGAAGGCATACTTAGCAGGCAGTTGAGCAGTATAATGAATTATAGTAAAAATATCACCCGAACCCAGACAACCCTGAAAGAACTGGAGGGCATAAAAAACGACATACATGGAACAAGGAACAGGATTGAACAGATGAAAGAGGATTTGGAAGCCCTTAATAAAGCTGTTCCTGATACCGGCAGTGCGACTGAATTCAGTCTGCAGCTTTATTATACCCTTAAACAAAGAGAGCTTACTATTAATAACTTAGAGGCTCATAGTATAACCCCAGGAAAAGGATACTACTACCAGGAAGTATCAATCGGTATAAGTGGTCAAAAGAAGAACGTTCTGGATTTCATCAGTTATTTGCAGAATTCATCCAGAAAAATCAGAATCAGAGATTCCATGATTAAGATTAAGAACGAGGAAGAACTGGATGCAACTATGAAGATAAGGGTATTCTTCCTTGAAGAAAAATAAATTAGTGGATATTTTTTATAGCTTCTACCCTTGCCTCTATTGGAGGATGGGTGGAGAAGAGCCCGGAGATTTTCTCCTTGAAGGGAGATACTATATACATGTTAGCGGTTGCCTTGTTTGCAGCTTCAAGGGGTTCGCGGTCCTCGGTAAGCTTGGTCAGGGCACGGACCAGGGCGTCCGGGTTCCGGGTGAACTCGACCGACATTGCGTCGGCAAGGTACTCGCGGTTTCTTGAAAGTGCAAATCTCATTAACTGAGCTATCAAAGGTGAGAATAGTATCAGGACTAATCCCAGAATACCGATTATAGTGGAGGCATTGTTTCTTCTGCCTCTTGACCTGAAGCCCAGCCTGACAAACCAGTCTGCCAGGAGAGCTATGATACCTACCATTATGGTAACTACGGTTGACAAAAGGATATCGTAGTTTTTTATATGCGCAAGCTCGTGTGCCAGAACCGCCTCAAGCTCGTACGAATCCAGCTTTTCCAGCAGGCCTGTCGTAACGCATACCACGGCATTATCAGGATTTCTTCCTGTGGCAAAGGCGTTTGGGGCCGAATCATCTATGATGTATACCCTTGGCACCGGCAGTCCTGAAGCCAGACACAGACCTTCAACCGAGTTCTTGACCATCTTGTCCTCTTCTGGGTCGGCCGGCCTTGCCTTGCTGATGGATAGAACAATTTTGTCGCTGTAGTAGTATGAGCCGAAGGAGGTGACTACTGCAATGATAACTGCAGCCGGCACGCTGAAGATACCTAACTCAAAGTATTCGCAAAACACATAGACTACTGCTGCAAGAAGCAGGAAAAAGAAAAAGACGATAACAACTGTTCTACGCTTGTTCTTATCTACAACCTCAAACATTGTATATTCCTCCCAAACAGGCAGGAAGCCACCTGAGTGGCCTCCTAGAAGTTAACCTGAACGTTATCCCTTGCTTCATCATCAATTTCAAAGTACTCTTTCTTTGAAAAGCCTAGCATGTTAGCTATGATGTTCTGAGGAAATAATTCAATCATGATGTTTAACCTTTGTACAGAATCGTTGTAAAACTGTCTTGAAAAGGCAATTTTATCCTCCGTGCCTTTCAGGTCAACCTGGAGCTGGGCGAAGTTCTCGTTGGCCTTGA
>JAWLGL010000126.1:0-6427 GCA_041685035.1 Clostridia bacterium | reverse complement strand
CTCAGTATAGAAAATAAGGTGGAGGACGTCACCAATGTGCTGCTTACAATGGCTCGGGGAAGCACGAAGAGCCAGAATGTAAGCGAACTTACCAAGCAGATAATTGCTGAAGTTGTAGCCGAGGAATACCATACTGCAGGTATAAACAGTTCACCCGACAGTCTGTATTATTTTGACGAGAAGAAGGAGAGCTGGCAGAAAAAGCCGCTGCCAACCATAGGCTCATGGTATAAGACACTTTGCCTCAAGGCCGAGCAAAATACCAATCCCGACTATCAGTTTCACTTCAGCTACCTTGTAAAGGTTATGAGGCAGTATATCAGGGAATTTAGTGGCCAGATGGCTTACTTTGACGGCCAGTCTACCTTTGACCTGGCCGACGACTATCCCTTTATAAACTTTGACATATCCCGTCTGGAGGAGAAATTTGCAAGACCGCTTGCCCAACAGATTCTTCTTGCATGGATATGGGAGAAGTACGTTAAGAAAAACAGTGAAGACAAGTCAAAAGCCCGGAAGAAGCGTGTTATTGTGGATGAGGCATGGATGCTCCTCCCCTATCCGGAAGCGGTTGACTTCCTTAATACCATGGCAAGAAGGGCAAGGAAGAGAAATGTTTCTCTGGCGGTGGTATCCCAGAAGTTCCAGGACTTCTATGAGAATAAAGGGGTGCAGGCAGTACTAACCACATCAGAGGTTAAGTTATTCCTTCAGCAGGACAGGTCGGAAGTTGAGTACCTGCAGGAGGTATTCAAGCTGACCGATGGAGAGGCCATATTTCTGGGGACATGTGCTAGGGGAGAAGGGATAATAAAGGTAGGCAACGACACAGCTATAATAAAGATAGTTCCAACACAGAAAGAATTCCAGTTTGTAGAGACAAATCTCAACAAGCTAGCAATGATGAAGAAGGTCGGGGAGTGATGTAGTATGAAAAAAGTTAAATTAATAATTATAATAATGCTTATATTTACCCTTCTGATACCTCAAACCGTACATGCAGCAGACCCAGCGCTTTATATAGTGCAGAAAGGGGTTGCGTATCTGCTTGAGGCAATCAGTGATTTTGTAGTTAATAATATAATTAGTCCACATAATATTTCAATATATAATATGCTGCACCAGGGACAATTGAGCGGCAATAGCAGTGGGAATTACTCAGGAGGACAGGTCTCTGTTTCCGACCTGACAACCATAGACATTGAGGAGAGCAATGGAGAGAAGGGCATAAGATCGCTGTTCTCGGTTGTTATTGGTCAATGGTATCCAATTCTGATAAAGATAGCAATAATAGTATTTGTTCTTGCGCTCGTATACATAGGTGTCCTTACACTGATTTCAACCTCGTCCACCAAGAGAGCCGAAAACATGCAGAGGCTGAGGGTATGGGCCTTCGGACTTGTCATGCTTTTCGGGTTCAGCTATGTAATGGTTTACCTGATACAGATTAATAATGCTATAGCCAGGCAGTTCCTTTCAGGAATCCACCAGCAAGTAGAGGAAAGGTATGAGGAGGACCTAGCAGAGATTGAAGCAAAAGAAGCTTTTGATGTTGTTAATGTGGTTAGTCTGGCTCATCAGGCTTCTGATGGGAAATATACCAATGCAGATGTTAGTGTTGAGAGGAAAGATAAAACATTAGGGATAGGTGGAGTGCATGTCCATGATAGAGGAGAAAAATATACGCTTGAGTTGGGTGGATGGAATCCTGCTAACTCCGAACAAGCCATACCAAGTCAATATAACCAAATGGCAGAGCAGGGGACCTTGGTCGAAGAGGATTACTACTATTATGTTAACAGCAAGACTGGGGACTACAAGATAGATGTAATATTATTCCAGAGTGCACCTGATAAGGGTTCCCCTTTGAGAAAGGATGATATCTTTGCAATATGCCTCCATAGATTTGATTTTAACAAGGCGACTGTAGTTAAATTTGCAGGTGGCGGAGCAGCTGCAGGCGGGGGAATTGGTATATTTACAGGACCAGGTGCTATAGGAGGCGTTCTGATTGGAGGAGCTGCAGGAACAGTTGTTGGTTCTGTAAAAGCCTTTCACGACGGTATAACAAGGCCATATATATTTGAAAATGAGGGTGAAGAGTTCTCAGCTTTTTTAAAGGTTTTTAAAAGTAAAGATGTAAGGTCTGAGCAGGCAATACTTCTCAGTGCCCCCACCGACCCGCTTCTGAGGGATTTGTATATTGAGTACCACAGTGAAAATCCAGGAAACTTAGGGTATGCTGCTCTGTATTTTATAGGAGTCATCCAGACACTGTGGCTGTTTGTGGTTTATTTCATACGTGTTTTCATGGTGGCGTTCCTGATACTTATATTCCCTCTGGTTATGGCAATATACTGCCTTGATAAAATCAACGACAACAAATCCTCGCATTTTGCTGAATGGTTTAAGGAGTTTGTATCCAATGTATTTACCAACTCGGTTCATGCGCTTTCATTTGCGCTGATTTTTACAGTTATACTGTATGACGGCGGAGGTTCGGCAGCTGGTGTCAGCATGCTTTTAGCCACTCCGGCAGGGGCCGTAGAGGGTTCGGGACACTATTATCCAACCTGGCTCAGGGTATTTGCACTGTTTATGATTATACCTTCCGGACAGGTGCTTCGTGCCATATTCAAGCTGGAAGGAAAGGGAGCCGCAAGTTCGCTGGCCGGTGTTGGTGCCATGATAGGCGGACTTATGCTGGCAGGCAAAACAATTGATTCAGTTAGAAGCGGCGTTGCCGGAGTAACAGGAGGAATCGGCGAGATAGCCAAGGAGAGGTCCAAGCTGACAGCCCAAAATAAGGGATTGAGCACTGCATTAAGCAAGAGCAAGGGCGGAGGCAGCAATGGAGGAGGCAGCGGTGGCGGCGGAGGCGGCGGAGACCTTGTAAGCCGGTGGGGAGCCTATGGAAAGGGACTGAAGCAAATCGGCGGTGGAGCCGGAAAGGTTGTTGGAGGCGCAGCCGGCTGGCCTGTAGGTGTTCTTACAGCAGGAGCCATGGGAATGGATGTGGAAAGGAGTATGGCCTTAGGTGCTACGTTTGCAGTGGCCGGCTCCGGAGCAGGAGAGCTGATGGGTGAAATGGGGGGCCGGGCTGCCGGAGGCGCCGGGGCTGCAGGCAGCGCAGCGTATCATGCTAAATGGAAGGATGAGGAGTTTGCCAAGCTGTCGGGTATCGACCCTGACAGTCCGGCGGCTAAAGATGCAAATTTTGTATATAGTGAAAAGCGTGCCCAGGGCCTGGGAGCTGTAGCTGCAGGTATGATGGGAGAAGAGATGGGTCGGGTAACCCAGGTCGGAGCCCAGTATAATAGAAACAAGGATTTCAATGTGGCCAGAAGATTTGCGCTGGACAGGATGTCACTGCAGACTACCAGACCAATCAAAAGGCAGGTAGACCCGAGCAGCGGTGAAGCTATACCTTATTCCGGACTAGCCATAACCAAGGTAGGCCCAGGAGGAACAATAACCAGGGTGGCAAATTCCGAGGGCAGATACAGTGACAACAGCGAAGTAATTCATATAGGGGCTGCGATGGCTGCTGCCAAAGATTATGAGAACTCCTTGCCGCTCAATGTACATACCCAAATGGATAGCAGTGGATACATAGAATCAATGTATGTACCTGAGTCACATATCCAGGAGAGGGTTGAGAGACTGACCGAACATGACAGGGGATACTATACCCAACAAAGGGAAAATTTTGAGAGAAGCTATCTTCAGGCAAACAATATAATGCTTGATAACTATAATCTAAGGTCGGACAAGGGTCTGGACACTTTAACAAGAGACCTTCAAAGTAATGTGAGCGATGAGACGCAGAAAGCACAGATAGCATCTGCAGTCAGAGAATTCAGCACAAGTTACAGGGAATACCATAACCTGGTTGAAAAGACAGCAACTGAGGAAAGGAAAAGGGCTAATGCGGTGCTTGACGAAATGGTGAAATCCGGAACCGTCAGATCGGTGAAGAGGGGAGATATACGCAAGGGTATATACACCGGTGACGTTGGAAACTATAATGTGGATAATATTACCTGAGTACCGATATTCTCATGGTTTCACGACCCGGGGTGGCTATTGGCGGTTAGCTGTTGGATATTAGTAATTGTTTTTAGTTTATTTATAGATAGCCAACTATAATACTTTAAATACTCACGTAGCCAAGCCAGTGTCATTGCGAATGTAACGAAGTGAAGTGTGGCAATCTCAGACGGAAAAGGAATTTGGAATGACAACAGTAGGGCGATGCAGGTATAATTTTAATTCTAGAGTTGGTTACCTATAGTATAACTTCGAAGGATTTCTAAAAGCCAGGAGCCAAAGGCCAGTAGCCAAAAGCCAAAAGCCAATTTACGGTATTTTGAAGTAGGAAGTGATGATTATGTCTGAACAGGGAAGAAATAATTCAGATGGATTCGCATCGCAGAATGAAAACAGCGTAGGCCGTGGAGGCAAAAGAGCGCTAGGGCTTGGCAGACAGACAGGCGGGAAGGCATACAGAGTCGGCAGTGCAATTACCAAGAATGCTGCCCAGAAAATAACTAAAGCTGCAGAAACAGGAATAGAAGCTGCAGGAACAGTTGGGGGAATGGCTGCCGGTGCGGCCGGTACTCTTGGAAATGTTGTGGCGCCGGGAGTAGGTACGGCTGCAGGTGTGGCAGGAAGCTCCCTTATACATGCAGGTACGGCTGCGGCCAAAGCCGGGGTAGGAACCCTTGGCAGAAGTTTGTCAAGCCTGCCGTCAAAGCTTCCGGTTGTAGGAAGCCTTTTTAGCCCGAAAAGCGCTATTGAGGGTATTAAAAAGGCTGCAAAAATTATTTTTACAATAGCCTTGTCGGTTATAAAGAAGCTGATAATGATTGTTGGACCTATACTGGCGCTTTTTATATTCGTCCTGATGGTGATTCAGCTTCTCTTTGCCGGGGGGTTGTTTGAGATGGCGTCACTTGTAGAAACCTATGCGGAAGCCAGCACAGATGTAGCATCGAAGGGCTATAGGTCTAATCTTGCCGGTATGAATCAGGAAGAGTTCAACAGGCTGGTTGGAGAAGCAGACTACAAGGACATGGATGATTTGAAGGCAGAGAAAGGACTTGATAAAATCAGACTTATCAAGGACCTTACTCCAGAAGATACTGAAGGACTCGGAGTAATATACTCCGGGGTAATTCCGTACGACGGTTCGGATCCAATTCTTAAAGGGAAGCTGGAAGCGGAGAATAAGGTCAGGAACAAGAAGCTTGACGAAAGGACTACCGATGAGGAGAGAGACCGTCTGAAAGCCTACCTGACGGCAGAAAGGGAGTCTGTACTTAAATCTCCTGTGCCTGAGGAGGAAGGGGAAACAAGCATTGTTGAAAAAGTCCTCAGTTTTTTTCAATGGGGTGATAAGGAGAGAGGTATTGAACGCCTGGTTATGAAGAACCATGACCCCGATTTTGACATTATTGAAAATCTGGTAGACATTGATCCTGATGACCCTCCAAGTGTAGTGGAAAAGAAAAGGAGAGTAATTAGAGAGCTTAAAGGAGTACGTACACATATCGAAACTATACTTAACAATATCAAATTACAACCTGATAACATGAAAAATATTATGGATAAAATGGTAGACTGCGAGAGGGGAGAGTATCCGAAAGTACTGGATTATCCAATGGAGGACAAGCTTTACAAACTCTTGGAGCCACATGCACTTTCATGGAAGGTATTATACTTCTTTGACAGAGCTATAGGTCAGCAAGAATTTGAGGATTATCTACGCTACAGAAAAGGGGACCTTACGCAAGAGGAGATTGAAGAGTTCCGAAAGGAGATAATGGACGCATTTATGCATCACGGTATCCCCAAATTCATGCCCAAGTTCCGGGTTGAAAGACATATGAAAGAATACTACAAGCATGAATGGGATACCTATTGGACCACCAATGAAGAAGGAGATCCAGTAAAGGAAACAGACCACGATTATGAACACTACTTCGAGCCTGTTTATGTTCTGGTAGAGGCCGATTTATGGGATAAATACATATACACTCCCTATGCAGAAAGAATATATAGGGAGTCGGAAAGCAGAAGAAATGAGGATGGAACTGGAAGCGGATATGAGATAAGAGGCCGTGAGCCGGTTCTGGCTACATCCATCGGTGTGGAGATATACGACCCGCCATGTGATGTCGAGGAATCAGGGGGTACGACATATAAATCCTGCGAATATGAAAAGATAGTATCTACAGCTGAACCCGATTTCAGGTTGAAGCATGATGAAGTAAGGCAGATACTTAAGGAAATTTACGATGAAGATGCCTACGAAATTGTATTATACTGCTTGGAGCTTGCCATAAACGCAAGCACTGAGGTTACGAGCTTCTATTCTACACGGTATGATATTGCCACCGTGCTTGGATTGGAAATGCCGGGCATG
>JAWLGL010000125.1:0-6483 GCA_041685035.1 Clostridia bacterium | reverse complement strand
CTGACTCCGGGCGTCTGCCCAATTCTCCCTGCATTATTGAACACCACCCATCTTTTTTTGCTCATCCTCAAGTGCCTTTATCTTATCCCTTATTTGGGATGCTTCTTCATATCTTTCGGCTTTTACTGCTTCTTTAAGCATCAACCTGAGATTATAAATTTCTTTAGCAGCTTTTCTTCCAGAATCCACCCTGGTCGGCACTTTGCCTGTGTGTCTTGTATTCCCGTGTAATCTGCGAAATATAGGGTCAAGCCTTGGGCTAAATGTATTGTAGCAATTCCAGCATCCGAATTTTCCTGAATGAGTAAACTCATCATAGCTCATACCACATACATCGCACTGCATCTCCTCGCTCTTAACCGAAACCTGTGTTACTCCATGCATGTTTTCCATAATACTGGACAACAGATTACTCATATTGAACGGCAAGTCTATCATTAGTTTTTCCCTGGCCCCTGCACAGTTTTCACAGAGATAGAGTACCGTCTTCTGATTATTTACCAACTGGGTTATCTGTACATTGGCAGGTCTTTGCATACACTGCTGACATATCAATATTACTCCCCTCCCGTATGAATCATCAGCCTACACTATGGAAATCAACATATTCTTGATTATTGCAGCTCGGATACGGTCCCTGTCATGCAGTGAATTTCCAATAGACTTATCACTAACAGCTGCCCTCATTAATGCGGCTTCCCTATCTGAGATAATACTGTAATCCCGAAGGTTAATTATGAATGCTTCGGCCACCTGTTGGGATACTGAATTACCGATTGAGTTAACCAGATGCATCAGGTAACTGCTGCCCCTCACATGGACTTCCTTAATTCTAATATGCCCTCCTCCGCCACGCCTGCTTTCCACATAGTACCCTTGCTCGACAGTAAAGCGTGTATCGATAACATAATTAATCTGCGAAGGAACGCAGTTGAATCTGCTGGCAATCTCATTGCGTTGAATTTCTACCATTCCGTCGGCTTCCCTTATCATATCCTTTATGAAACCTTCGATAATCTCACAAAGCTTTGGCATACCATTCACCCACTTTGACTTTCTCTGACTTTTGTCAATATCATTATACAATAGTTGTATAAAAAAACAACTAAAAATGTGTATGTTGTACTCCTGTTTTTGCTTTCTGTCTCTTATTATATTGTATTATTACAACTTTACTAATTGTACTTATTATTTACTTTATCTTTCTTTATCTGTCTTGTTCTCTTGTAAGCTCGCTAGAAATTTCTTCAATATGCCTGACCCTTCTTCTTTGTTTATCCATTGTAATCCACTGGTCGAATGAAGAAATAAACTCTCCATACATGGTTGTATCTTCAATGCGTTCATCTCTGATTAGGTTCTTTCTTCTCTTATTTGCCATGATAAAAGCCTCCTTTTCAATAAACTCTGCACAATATTTTTCCACAATCCTTAAAAACTGCATCACATTAAAAGTATTACCGGTTAGGCTGTTTTATAGAACCGTTTTTTATAAAAACCTGAAGGTAGATTTTGTTGAAATCAGTTAAGAATAGTCAAAAAGTGTCAGGCGACAGGTCCCTGACACTTTTTGACTATTAAAAGAAGACGCAGCATGTGAGATTCTACTGGTATAGGGGAAACTTATTGCACAGTGTCGCAACCCTTTCCTTTACCTCATCTTTATTTGCTTCAAAATTATCAATAGTCATATTTATCAACTCTGCTATCTCTGCCATCTCCGGCTCCTTCATGCCTCTGGTGGTAACTGCCGGAGTACCTATTCTGACACCGCTTGTAACAAATGGCTTTTGGGTGTCAAATGGTATAGCATTTTTATTGACCGTTATTCTCACCTCATCAAGCATAATCTCTGCATCTTTTCCGGTAACTCCCTTGCTGCTTAAATCAAGGAGCATAAGATGGTTATCAGTACCTCCCGACACCAACTGAAGCCCTCTGTTTTTAAGCTCTGAGGCTAATCTGGCTGCATTGGCTGTAATCTGCTTCTGGTAGTCCTTGAATTCCTGTGTCATCGCTTCCTTGAAGCAGACTGCTTTTGCAGCAATTATATGCATAAGCGGCCCGCCCTGAGTTCCTGGAAATATAGCTTTATCAATTACCTTTGCAAACTCTTCCTTACAAAGAATCATACCGCCTCTCGGTCCTCTCAATGTCTTATGGGTTGTAGTAGTTACAAAGTGTGCATATGGTACCGGATTTGGGTGCAATCCTGCGGCTACCAGTCCTGCTATATGTGCCATATCTACCATAAGATATGCACCAACCTCATCGGCAATTTCACTAAAGGCTTTAAAATCGATAACTCTAGGATATGCGCTTGCTCCTGCAACAATCATCCGTGGTTTATTCTCAAGAGCAAGTTTTCTTACTTCTCCGTAATCTATGGTACAGGTTTCCCTGTTCACTCCATAAGGGACTATATTGAAATATGTTCCAGATATATTCACCGGGCTTCCATGTGTAAGGTGACCGCCGTGGGCCAGGTTCATCCCAAGGATAGTATCCCCGGGTTTTAGAACAGCGAAATACACTGCCATATTAGCCTGAGCACCTGAATGCGGCTGAACATTGGCATGTTCAGCTCCGAAAATCTTTTTTGCCCGCTCAATGGCAAGCGTTTCGGCAACATCGACATATTCGCACCCACCGTAGTACCTTCTGTCAGGATAACCTTCGGCGTACTTGTTGGTGAGTGGCGAACCCGCTGCTTCAAGTACAGCTTCACTTACAAAGTTCTCTGATGCAATCAGTTCAATGTTATTCTGCTGCCTGCGGATTTCATGCTCTATGGCATCAGCCAGTTCGGTATCAACCCTACGGATTTTTGATGTGCTTATCAATATAATCCCCCCTGAATTCTAAAATTTAACTAAGGCAGGTTCATTATACTTATTAATAATTTTTTTTACAAGGTGTTTATTGGATGTTCTTCAACTCGTAATTTGTCATTGCGGTGAGCCGAAGCCACGAGCATAGCGTGGTGGGCAGCGTGACAATCTCGACTGCCAGCTGTTACCAATATTAGTTGAGAGTTGAGGTCTAAGAGTTCATAGTTCTTTAGAAACTCTTCGAAGGAGAATTATAAGTTAAACTATTAAATCTCAACTGTTCAAAGCCAACCGCCAATAGTGAATTCTGGGTCTGAGATTCCCACGTCGCTAAAGCTCCTCGGAATGACAGATGGTTTTTAAATTACGAATTGAAGTTGGATGATATCAGTAGCCGTTTTGATAATATAATTCACTGCCAGGCGGATTGTCCGGTTCTTCAATATTGGTTTTAATAGTCTCATTATACCAATCCGGATACTGCATGATTACATCCTCACTTTCTTCGGCAGGAGCAGTTCCAATTCTAACGATACCTCTTATAGGCCTGTAATGATCATTTGATACCAACTCTCTCTTTACAAGTCTGTCTCCTTCATAGATATTTCTGTATACCGCTACCTTATAACCTTTCTTTGAGGACCTCTCTGTTTCACTGACCCCTTCTTCAAGGCTGTCATCCTGAATTATCTTGTCTGGCCCAGGGTCCTCAACTTCTATTATCTGTGATTCAATCTTAACTACCCGGTTTGGCGAAATCTTTCGGGAAAAAATTTTTATTTGAATCTTTCCACCCGGCGCCTGTGCAGAAATAAACATTGGAAAGCCGCTGCTGTTCCTGAATTTAAAATCAATATTGTTCCCTGCTATTGTAGCATCCTGACCGGGAGGAATATATACCGGCGGAAAGGTATGATGCTGCCTTTCGACAACCTCTACACAGGCCTGCAGAACTGCATTGTACATTGTAGTAGCTACCTGACATACTCCCCCCCCTATTCCAGGAACAAGTTGATTATTAAGTATTACCGGCGCACTCCTATATCCATTCTGTTCATTTCTGGGTCCCAATACGTTATTAAGTGAAAAAACCTCTTCAGGAAAAAGAATTGTACCATTGATTGCCTTCAATGCATTTCTTATATTGGATGACCTGTTACCCTCTCCGGAATTAAAAGATGTAGAAGCACTGGCTATAAGACCATTAATATCTTTAAGGCTCTCTGCAGTAAACCTTGGTATATGGGCTTGTACTGAAAGCTGTACGGGCTCCGTACCGGATGATGTCAAACTATCTTCTATTAATTGGATTGACCTGTCAATATCAAGCTTGGTACCGGGCTGCTCAGGGATAATTCTTGGCTTATCGCCTTTATCAACTACTATAGTCGCATCTTTTCCAGGTTTATTTATATGCTTACTTATTTCCTGCAGTCTTCTTTTTAGACTCTGTTTATCATATAAAATCCCGACTTGTATATCCCGCCCTTTTACTGCTGCCGAAATAGTATCATATAAGTTTTTAAAAATATTTCTTCCTTTTCCTATACTAAATGCGTGCTCTACCGCAGTTCGTATATCAAATTTTGCATCTATTTCCTTATAAGGTATTTCCCAAACCTGCTCTTCACATGTCAATATTATTTTAGAGTTCTTTAGCTTATCACTGTATATCTGATTCAATTTATCAGCTGCACCCTTTTTTGTATATCCGGAAAAGCTGACTCCCTCTATTCTCACTCCATTGTTTATTTTTCCGCTGCTGCTTATCAGAAAAAACACAACAAAAGTTATTGCAGTTAACAGTAATAAAACACATACTCCAACCTTAACTATCCTTGCATTCAATAAAAAGCCACCCCATTTCCATTGCATGAAGCTCTAAAACAACCTATGTCTAGTTTAATATTACTATTTTTACATTAAGATATTACTGGTATTTTATTAATGTTCTTTGAGATATTTTTCTTTGAAATATTAAAATGAATCAGATGTGTAGAGAAAAATGTGTGTTGCTTAGGAAAACTGATGAGAAGTTACACGACCATACTAAAGAACAAGCTGTCAAAAGTAGGTCTTTGCCAGACCCACTTTCAACATACCCCTATTGTATCTTCCAATACATCATGCAGACTTACAGGGGTAACCTTGTTCTTAATCAACTTCTGTATGATGGCCTTAACTGTTTCTTTGTCCGGAGATATATCCGGCACAAGCTCTGTGTCGGTATGTATCTTATTATTCTTATCTACCTCGGTTTTTACTATCTGAATTCCATAAACTTTCTGCGTTTGTTCTTCACAACTATATCCATCCACTTCCAGCATATAGTATTCCAGGTTAATTTCTTTTGCATCAAGGAGCTGCTCTCTGCTGCCAATCCCAATTGTCGCAGTCCCCTCAAGAAACTTATCCAGTTCCATCTTCTCCCCCCAGTGTCTTATCTATTGTTGTTTTAAACATTATACATTAGAAGGAAAATATGTAAAACAAAAACCTTTCGCCTATTTTTTTCTTAAAGTCTTAACTGTTTTCAATTTACGACTGAAAAAAAGTCGGTTTTAGTCATCCAGTATAGAAATTTAATGGTTGACGTAGATAACTTCCTATCTTCCGACTGAATGGGCAAAAAAAAAAGCGCTGGTGCGCTTTCTATCCTTGTAACGAATCTTCATTGTAATTATTAATGGTGATTTTTTTATCTTCATCGCATATTATTAGTTTCCTGGCTTCATCGATTACTGTAGTCAATATAACCTTTCCACCCCAGAGTTCTGCAAAATATTTCAGAGTCTCATATGCATAATTCAATTCCAGTTCTCTTCCGTCATATTTGTGTTCAAGTATTATTGAATTATCCTTTTTTACCAGTTCAATAACTCTTATTGTAGGCATACCGCCCATTCCAGCCGACATTGCAAGGGTATTCCTTATTTGCTTCCAGCCTTCCTCGTCAGATATTTCAGATACCAGGTATTCATTTCCCCTCTTTTTGTACTCAAAAAGGTTTAACTCCTTGCACAGCTCATAAGTCAGGTACCTCATAAGGAAGGACTGGTCCCTTTCAATCTCCCTTACTTCAAATATTTTCTCTTTCCCATACCTGCTATAAAGGTCTTCAAAAATCTTAAAACCTACATAATAGGGATTAATCCTTCCAGCCAGCGGTCTAATCACTTGATTATGTCTTTTTAGAAACTCAATGTGAAGCCCCTGTTTAAGACTAAGTTTATTCAATATGGTATAATGCCAGTAACTTGCCCATCCTTCGTTCATTATCTTTGTTTCAATCTGCGGAATGAAATATCGGCTTTCCTCCATGGCAATACTTAATAAATCTTTCTCCCATTCAAGCAAAGGAGCATACTGTTTCAGAAATCCAAGCAGGTCTTCCTCAGGGCTGGCAGGGATTCCTATCGTTTCAACCGCTTCCTCCTTTACCTTCTCTCCTTTCCATCGGAGCAGCCTGTATTCATCATCAGGTTCTTTTCTTTTTTCCGACTCACGTCTTCTTTCTTCTTCATATGAAAGCTTTTTCTCTCCTATTACTCTCTATGCCTGATATTTCAAAGAATGTGCCGCGTCCAGAATCCTTTCAACCCTGCGATATCCGATACTCGGGTCGTTTATATATCCTCTGACTCTGTTTGCA
>JAWLGL010000124.1:0-6509 GCA_041685035.1 Clostridia bacterium | reverse complement strand
GGGGGGCAGCGTATTTATGGAAGGTAAACTCAATTTCTTTCTTATTTTGATAATTGCATTATTGTCAGCAGCGGTCGCCTTTATTGTAATATATCTGGTAATGACGGGCGGGATTCAGAAGCCTGCCGGAGACAATCAGGAAAACACAAAAACTGAAAAGAAAGTAGAGATTGACTATGATAAGGTAGTGTACTTCCATGTTGGAGGGATGGAGCCTGTTAATCTCAAATCAGGCGGGAGCAATCCCAAGTCAATTGCCAAGGTCGATGTAGTTATACTGTTAGCCGACCATAAGTTTGAGGAAGAGTTTGCAAAGAGAGAAGCCGAAGTTAAGGATATTATCCGAACGACTCTAAATACTAAAAGCGGAGATGATTTAACAGATGGCAGGATAGAGAGCGTAAAGGAAGAGCTGCTGGGAAGTTTCAAGGGGATGTTTAAGCATCCAAAGGAGAAAGATAAGATAATTAAAGTTCTTTTCCCTTCATTCTTCATGCAATAGGAGGTGAGTGATTAGATGGGGGATATTCTATCTCAAAATGAAATTGATGAATTGTTAAAAGCCCTGAATACCGGAGAGATTGATGTTCGGCAGATGCAGAGCACCAATGAAGAGAAGAAAATCAAGAATCATGACTTCAGGAAGCCAAATAAATTTGCCAAGGACCATCTAAGAACTCTTGAAATAATTCATGAAAATTACTCCAGATTGATAACAAATTTTCTCTCTGGTTATTTGAGGACCCTGTCCCAGGTTGAGGTGATTTCGGTAGAGGAGCTTACATATTATGAATTCAGTAACTCCATATCCAATCCTGCTGTTCTTGGGATAGTCGATTTTGAACCGCTCCCCGGTTCCGTTATACTGGAGATTGCACCAAACATCGTATTTTCACTGATTGATAGAATCCTGGGAGGAAGCGGCTCAACAAACCAAAAGGTCAGAGAATATACAGAAATTGAACTGGCTATAATTGAGAGGATAATTTCTCAATTGCTCAGGCTTATGAGGGAGCCATGGGAGAATGTAACTGAAATAAAACCACGTCTAGAGAAAATAGAAACCAATGCCCAGTTTGCGCAGATAATTTCTCCTAATGAAATGACAGCACTGATAACTCTCGGAACCAAAATAGGGGAAGTTGAAGGAATGATTAATCTGTGTATACCTTACCCCGCACTTGAGTCAGTTTTACCCAAGTTAAGTACCAAGCTTTGGTTTGCGATGAGGGAAAAGGTTATAACCGAAGATGATAAACTGGCTCTGGAAAGAAAAATCGAATGTACAAAAATACCGGTAAGGGCAGTATTGGGAGGTGCTGTTCTGACCGTTGCCGAAGTAATAGAGCTTCAGGCCGGAGATGTTATTCAATTGGATACAAGCGTTAATCAGGATTTAAAAGTATATGTAGGAGATATCTGCAAGTTTAATGCACGCCCCGGTGTCAAGAAGAATAGAGTTTCGGCCAAGGTTACGGGCGTTATGAGAGAGGAGGAATAATATGAGTGATTTATTATCTCAAGAGGAAATAGATGCGTTGTTGAAGGGTGCCTCCCTAAGTGACAACGAGTCTCAGAACGAGGATGCAGAATTCAGCTCTCAGGAAATTGATGCGCTTGGTGAGATTGGGAATATAAGTATGGGAACAGCATCAACTGCACTATTCACTCTGCTTGGCCAGAAGGTTCTAATCACCACGCCCAGCGTTGAGATAGCAACCTTGGGTGAACTTACCAAGCCGGATAATAGTTCGTATGTAGCAGTAAGAACAGAATTTACACATGGACTTACCGGAACAAATCTGTTAGTATTAAAAGAAGAAGATGTTAAGATCATTACCGACCTTATGATGGGAGGAGATGGTAGTAACATTGAAGGAGAAATAACAGATTTACATCTTAGTGCCATAAGTGAGGCCATGAACCAGATGGTAGGTTCTGCGGCGACGTCCATGGCATCAATGATAAATAAGAAGATAGAAATTACCCCGCCAAAAGCGTTCCGTACAAGCTTGGATAAAAGTGATTTTGAAGACCTTGATTTTACTGATAAGGCAATAAAGATATCTTTCAAGATGGAGGTTGGCAGTCTCATAAACAGTGAAATAATGCAGCTCTTGCCAATTGATTTTGCCAAGGAAATGGTTGCAGGATTACTTAATGTTGAAGATGAGCCAGCCGAAGCAGCTGCTGACATCCAAAGTGTCGAATCCCAGACCAGTCAAGCGCAGACTTCTCAGACAAATGGACAGCCGGTGTCAGAGGAAAGCATCCAACAGGATTCATATCAAGAAGTGTCAAGCACAGCGTCCCAGCAGGTGCAGGGAAATATACCTTCACAACAGCCGGAGCATAAACAGCAGCCAGTCCATAACCAGATACATATGGCATCGGGCAGCCAGCAGGAAGCTGTAAATATACAGCCCGCACAATTCCAGCCCTTTGATGAAGGGAGAAGTTCCCCACACAAAGAGAATATTAGTTTGCTTATGGATGTTCCTCTTCAGATTACTGTTGAACTTGGCAGAACCCAAAAGCTTATAAGGGAGATACTTGAGTTTTCGCCGGGTTCGATAATCGAACTGGACAAGCTTGCAGGAGAAATGGTTGATATTCTGGTCAATGGAAAGGTTATTGCAAAGGGAGAAGTTGTAATAATTGATGAAAGTTTTGGCGTGAGGGTAGCAGACATAGTACAACCTTCAAAGAGGCTATAAAGCAATCTTACAAAATAATTTAAAGTGAGGGGTAGAAATGGGAAGAAAGATATTGATTGTGGATGATGCAGCATTCATGAGGATGATGATTAAGGATATTCTCACCAAGAACGGTTATGATGTTGCAGGCGAAGCTGAGAATGGTTTAAAGGCAATTGAAAAATACCGTGAGCTGCTTCCCGATTTGGTAATCATGGATATAACTATGCCCGAACTGGATGGAATACAGGCTGTAAAGGAAATCAAAAAAATAAATTTTGATTCAAAGATAATAATGTGCTCTGCAATGGGTCAACAGGCAATGGTTATTGAGTCTATACAGGCTGGAGCAAAGGACTTCATTGTCAAGCCTTTCCAGGCCGACAGAGTTGTTGAAGCGGTTCGCAAGGTCCTCGGGTGAATAAGGATGTGATATTCTAATATGATGAACTTCTTTTTTGGATTATTGTATTTTTCAGTTTTATTTGCTGCAATACTGTTCCTAGCTTATGTGTCTACCAAATTTCTGGGGTCAAAGCTGTCCAGAGGTATGAAAGGCACACATATAAAGGTGGTTGATTCGCTTTCACTCGGATTTGACAGGCAGATATATCTTATAAAAGTCGGGGAACAGCTGCTTCTTGTATCCTCGTCCAATAAAAGTATTCAGTTTCTGACCCTATTGGATAATAGCCTGGTTGGCCTGAGTGAGGAAGATTTAAAAGTTATCGAACACCAACCCGAAACACAAACCGGCAGTAACTTTAGAAACTATCTTGATATCTTCAAGAATCTGCCCCAAAAAAGTGATGGTCCTGCATCTCAGTATAGTACCGACTTGCAATCCAGTAGATTCAAGCAAAACCTTGATAAGCTTAGAGGAATTTTTTCAAAAATAAATTCTGAGAAAAATGGAGATGAAAAGCCAAATGAGTAGCAGGTTAAAAGTGGCTTTCTTGTTGTTTTTGGCGTTGGGGGTTATTTTTTTCTCTGGCATTTTTGTCAGTGCTGAACCAACATTTCCAATACCCAGGATAGGTTTTGATATCGGCCCCGCCGACCAACCCGAGGAAGCTGCAGTAACTATCCAAATAATTTTATTGCTGACCGTACTTTCGATAGCTCCAGCTATCCTGATAATGATGACGTCCTTTACAAGGATAATTATTATCCTGTCTTTCCTCAGAAATGCCCTTGGTACACAGCAGATGCCTCCAAATCAGGTTCTTATTGGTTTTGCGATGTTTTTAACTTTTTTTATAATGTCCCCAGTGTTAGAGGAGGTAAATAACAGCGCCTTTCAGCCATTCATGAATGGACAGATTTCGCAGGAAGAAGCTTTTTCCAAAGCTGCTGACCCAATGCGTACTTTCATGCTTAAACAGATAAGGAATGAAAAAGACCTTATGCTGTTTGTCAAAATTGCAAAAATAGACCCTGCAACAGTGGAAAAGGACAATCTACCGCTTACAGTGGTGATACCTGCGTTCATGATAAATGAATTAAAAATTGCCTTCCAAATAGGCTTTCTAATATTCATTCCTTTTTTGATAATTGATATGGTAGTATCCAGTACTCTGATGTCCATGGGAATGATGATGCTTCCACCAATAATGATTTCTTTACCGTTTAAGATATTGCTGTTTATTATGGTTGACGGCTGGAATCTAATGACCCAGTCTATTGTGTTGGGATTCAGGTAGTTACGGATAGATGCGGAAGAGAAAAAAAGAGGTGGGTTTATGGAGCAGGGTGCAATAATTGATTTGGCAACTAGAGCACTATTAACAATAATTTATGTTTCAGGTCCGATGCTGGTTCTAGGACTTGTAGTAGGTCTGGCGGTAAGCATTTTTCAGGCTACTACACAAATCCAGGAGCAGACTCTGACATTCATACCTAAGATAGTAGCAATTCTAGGCGCTATGGTATTATTTGGCCCCTGGATGCTTACAGTCATGAAAGAGTTTACAGAGACACTCTTAAAAAACATAAATATGTACATAGGGTAGGGATAAAATTGGATGTAACCATGGGGAGTCTTTTGGTCAAGGTAGAAATGTTTATACTGATTCTGATTAGGATCAGTTCATTGTTTGTTTCTTCACCCTTATTCGGGAGGAGAAATCTTCCGGCGATATTCAAGATAGGATTTTCCTTTGTAGTTGCCATATTACTGGTGAATGTGGTAAAAGCTCCAGAGGCTATTGGCTCGTTTGGCATGCATGAATTTGCGATATTGGCCATGAAAGAATTCATGATAGGAGTAATAATGGGGTTTGTGAGCTATCTTATATTTGCAGCAATTTACCTTGCCGGCCAATTGATTGATACCCAAATCGGCCTTGGAATAGTCAGCGTTATTGATCCGGTGAGTAATATACAGGTTCCCGTAACAGCCAACTTTTATTATACGCTGGCCATGGTAATTTTTCTTACTATGAATGGACATTACATACTGATTGAAGCCCTGGTAAGCAGCTACAATATTCTGCCCGTAGGCGCTGCAGCTCTGACCGATTCAGTAATGGTCCATTTTGTCAACATAATGGCACAGATGTTTATTATTGGTTTTAAAATAAGTGCACCTGTTATTGCTGCAATACTTATATGTGATGTTGCGCTTGGGATATTAGCCAGAACAATGCCTCAAATGAATATTTTTCTGGTTGGCCTTCCGTTGAAAATACTACTGGGCCTGACTGTAATAATGATAACTATACCTGCATTCATAATGATAGTGAATTTTATGGTTGATTCCATTGATGTGCAGACAACAACAATAATGAAAGAAATGGTTCCAAAGTAGGTTGGTAATCGGCTAAAAGGGGATGGCAATGACAAGTTCTTTAAAGATAGTTGATAGATTAGAGGAGAATGATATTCCTACAAAATGGCTCGGAGCAGGGCATAAGACTGCCAACCACGGACTATCAACCACGAACCGGTACTTCATAATTGACCTACAGTTGTTTGCAGATGAAGAAAAAACCGAAAAGGCGACACCCCGCAAGAGACAAAAGGCAAGGGAGAAGGGCCAGGTTTTAAAGAGCCGGGAAATAAACTCGGCCATACTGTTGCTTGCCTTGTTTCTAACCATAAAAATCAGCAGTCCTTATATTTATAATGAGCTCCTTGTTTACTTTCAGAACATATTTACTCAGTACGTAAACATGGAAGACCTCTTTACAACCGGTACTTTTATTAAGTTTTCGACCGAGACAATAGTTGTTTTTGTTAAGATAATGACCCCAATTCTTGCGGTTGCACTACTGGCAGGGTTAATAAGCGGATATGCTCAGGTAGGTTTTCTTTTTACCTTGGAGCCTTTAAAACTTAAACCAGGGAGATTGAATCCGATACAGGGATTTAAAAGGTTATTCTCAAGGCAGTCACTGGTTGAATTAGTGAAATCGATTATTAAGATTGTCTTATCCATATATATTGCGTACCTCTACCTTCGAGGCGAAGTGAATAATGTTGTAAAAATAATGGACCTTGACGTTATTAATATAATTATATATATAGGTAGTATAGCAATAAATGTTTCAATTGCTATAGTAATTGCCCTGGTAATACTGGCGGTATTCGACTACGTCTTTCAGTGGTTGGAATACGAAAGAAATCTCAAGATGACCAAACACGAAGTTAAGGAAGAGTATAAACAAATTGAAGGTAATCCTCAGGTTAAGTCAAAGATAAAACAAAAGCAGCGCCAAATGGCAGCAAGCAGAATGATGAAAGAGATTCCCACTGCAGATGTAGTTATCACCAATCCTACACATTTCGCAGTGGCTTTAAAATACGATGCTG
>JAWLGL010000123.1:6295-6556 GCA_041685035.1 Clostridia bacterium | reverse complement strand
AAGCCCGACAAGTATAGCCAGTATGGTCATAACTATAATCAGTTCCATCAATGTGAAGCCTCTGCTGTCTTTTACTACTTTCATTCCTTTAGCCATCATAACAAATTCCTCCTTCAAAATAATTCACTGCTTTAATAATTACTAATTAATATCCAGACCTTTTTCAACAGTTAGTTTCATCTCCCCTCTCAAATCTGCAATTGTGATTACTATTTCTTTTAAATCTGAATTCTCTGATGTGGTTATTGTCCTGTTGAATCC
>JAWLGL010000123.1:0-6285 GCA_041685035.1 Clostridia bacterium | reverse complement strand
ATGGTATCACTTGCAGTTCCCACCGTTACTTCTGCATACTTCATATTAAGCAGTTCCTCGGCGGTATTCTGCAGTAGGTTGTTCATCTTAATAAAATCCCTGCTGGCCTCCTGCTGGTCCATCAGGCTTCCTCCCAGTACTGCAATGGTTACAACATATATGCACAACACCGAAACAGCCACCACATTTTCCAGGAGGGCACTGCCCTTATCCTTTCCAATCAAAGCATACACTCCAATCTGAAACCTACGGTCTTGTCATCCGCCTTCTTCAGGTCTGCTACCTCCACTTCTCTGAAAACTTTCCTCAACTGCGCACAGAAGATTCCAAGGCTGGTATAGCTGTTGGAAGTCCCCTCTATGACAATAAGGTTTCCAGGCCTGAATTCAAGCTTTTTCATGGAAACATCCCGGTTCAGACTTCTTTTAATCCCTTCAAGCCTTTTCCCCAGACTGCTGGTTTCCCTGTATGCTTCTATCCTGTCACTCCCGCTTGTCAGGAGGTTATCCAGCTGGCTGTACGCCGAGTAGAGCGAATCAAAGTCTTTTTTATACCCGTCATATGCCTCCCGTACTGACTTGTCGGCCTCGGCCAGGCTGTAGTACTGGTAATAGTTGTATCCGCCCCAGGTCAGCAGTACGGTCAGAGAAAGAATCAGCAGGCACGAGGCAAATCTTTTGATTGACGTAAAAACGTTTCCGTATCCTCTCTCAATCCTGCCTTTTTTACTGGTCTTGAAGGCAAGCGCTATGCTGTTGTTGTATACAGGGTCCTCTTTCTGTCCGCAGACCCTGAGCAGTCTGCCTTCAACCTCCATCAGGTAGTTGAAGTATTCGGCCATCCTCGGAATTGTGAACAGGCCTCCTGTATAAAAAACATTCAGACTGGAAACGCTTTTCATATTTTCGCGGGCGTATGTACTAAGACTGCTGATGATGTTATCGGCAAACAACCCTAGCCATGATATCATGGTATTGTACTTTTCATCATCCTGGTCTTCAAACGAGAACTGCTTTAAATCCTTGAAGGAAATCCCCGGGTCTACCCTGCCCTTTAAATCTTCAATAATATCCTTTATTCCTTTTTTCAGCAAGCTAGTCTTAATTACCTTTTTTCTATCCAGAAACATTATCTGTATGGAGCTGTGGCCTATATCAATAATTACCGTATCGTCCCCCACAATATCGCTGTACAGGAAGCACTCCATATAGATATTTGCATCCGGGATGTTTACAGCCTCCATAAGGGCATCTATTCTGTTCAGTTCTTCTTCGTTTATCACGGCCAGGAGTATATCCAGTGTTTTATTATTTTTCTTTTGAATTATATGGTTGTCCCTGTAATTCCGGCCAAGCATGTCGCTTGTACCAATTTTCTCCTCCCTCTCATACAGGAGGGCATTCTTCAATTCGTAGTTCCTCACCCTTTCCATTTTTGTACGTCTGGTTTTGTAGTCCTTCACCATTACATTTACGTTCCTGGGCTTGATTCTGTTTTTTTGCAGGAACTGCTTAACCTGATAAGCAATGGATTTTAAATCCTTGTTATCAGATTCAATAACCTGCGTCTTGTAAACCCTGTTATTTCTAACTACTGCAATTTTAACCAGTCCACTTCCCACATCAAGCCCGATTGATTCCCTCACAAAAACCATCCTTCTACAGAGAAATTTTTATCTCAATATTCCATATACTTGTAACGGGGTCGGCATAATCCAGCCTGAACCCTTCAACCGCTATCATTTCCCGGGTATTTATCTGTATCTCTCTCAAATAGTCAATAAAACTCAGGTATGAGCCTGCTGCTGAAATGGTCAGCACCTGCTTGCTTAAACCGCCGCTGTCTTCTGGCGGAAGAATATCAATTCTGTTTACCTTTATTCCTGTGTTTTTTCCTGTCTGCTCCAGGTATACAAGAATGGATGGTATATCCACAACCCTGTCCTTGCTCCTGCTCAGCATGAATATTGAATTTCGAGACAGCTCTTCAGCGCTTTCTCTAAGTTCAGGCTCCCTCAGGCTGATTTCCCTGAGTTTTTCATTCATTTCCTCTATGCCGTTAATCCTGGTGCTGATTTCAGTTTTGGTTTTTGCTATATAACTATCCCTTACAGGTATACTGTCCAAATAGGGTATGTTAACAGGTAGTGTATCGACGCAAATAATATACAGCGCAAGGATACATACAACCGTGAAGAATAAATATGCCGTAATCTTATTGATTTCTTTTTTTATCCTTTTATCCACTGCCATCTACCTTTCCGTATCTCGGCTGTGTAAGTTTAAGTAGGAGGTCAAAATTCAAAATGGCACAGGTCTAGTCCACAAATATGCTCCTGACCTCCTCCAACGATGTTATACCATTCAATACCTTCTCTACAGCCTGGTGTATCATTGGCGAATAACCCTTTGTATTTAAGTATTCCAATACATCCCTGGAAGACACTTTCTTTAACAGCAGGTCTTCTATACGTTCATCTTTTTCAAACACTTCACAGATTACTTCCCTTCCAAGGTACCCCTGGTTACACCTGCTGCATTCCGAACTCCTGAATAGACTTATACCTCTATCCACCGGCCTCCCCAGGACCTCCTGCATGTACTCAAGTTCTTCGCCGGACGGAGCATACTTCTGCTTACAGTGGGGACACAATTTGCGAATAAGCTTTTGTGACACTACCAGCAGAAGGCTTGCAGCGAAGTTATACATATCCACTCCCATGGAGTTAATTCTGTCAATAATCTGCTCTGCAGAGTTTGTGTGCAGGGTAGTCAGGACCAGGTGTCCTGTCATGCTGGCCTCAAGCGCTATGGATAGGGTTTCCTTATCCCTTATCTCCCCAACCATTATGATATCGGGGTCCTGCCGAAGAACTGTTCTAAGGGTACTGGAGAAGCTTATACCTATTGCTTCATTGATGTTGATTTGATTTAAACCTTCAATGGTTCTTTCTATCGGATTTTCTATTGTTACTATATTAAGGTTTGTGTTGTTCAGAATGTCAAGAATTGTATATAGACTGGTAGACTTACCGGTACCGGTAGCACCCGTGACAAAGACTATGCCATTCCTGTGCCTGATACTCCGATTGATTACCGAGACCTGATAGTCGTTAAACCCTAGTTCCCTAAGGTCTTTAATTTTTTGGTTCTTATTTAATAGCCTTAAGACCACCTTTTCACCGTGGGCAACAAGTATAACCGATATCCTTATATCGAATACCTGTCCGCTCTGGGTTGTAAAGTCGGGGATATGGCCGTCCTGAGACCTTCTTTTTTCGGTGGTATTCAGATTGGCCATTATTTTAAGCCTCGAAACAACCTCGTCGTATTCGCTCTTCATTATATTCAGCTTGCTTGGCACAAGCTGGCCGTCAACTCTGTACCTTATTTTTACCTTTTCCCTGTTTACGGGCTCAATATGTATATCGCTGCTGTTTCTTTGTATGCCTTCCTCAATTATGTAATCAACCAGGTGAGGAATATCCTTGCCGCCTGATATTTTCTCCATAAAGCTGTTTTCGAGATACTTTCCTACCAGCTCTGCCAATGTCAGATAATATTCAGTCTGAAGCCCTCTTTTCGAAGCTATCGAATCTATAGCTTCCTTGAGTTCAAAATTATTGATATCATGGATGGCTATCTTCAATACCTTATCCTCTAGTTCAAAGGGAGCGAAATGGTTGGCCTGCATAAATTCAAGGTTGAAGATATCTTTGACGTTCTCAGACATGATTTTGCGGTCGGTCATAACATATTTTTTGTCAAGAAACTCAGCAAGCTCTTTCAGCAGTTCCTCCTTGTCGAGGAACCGGAGCCTGTGAATTATTTCACCTATTCTTAAATCCTTGTGCTCCTGCTGATAGGCCAGGGCTGTTTCCACTTGCCCGGAGGACACCTTGTCCCTCTGAACCAGGTACTCTCCGAACTTTTTTCTTCCGTACTTAAACATTTTTTCACCTGTAGTAAATATTGACAATGTAAATTATACCATACTAATTATAACACAATAATAGATATTTACATATAATTTTGTGGATTTCGATATTTTTTTAGCTTTTTGTCCCGGACCTGCTTCTTGCTTTCGCTCTCATCTCCCCGTTGAGTATTTTCTTTCTCAGCCTGATGCTCTTTGGAGTCACTTCGGCAAGCTCATCATCAGATATGAATTCCAGAGCCTGTTCAAGTGTCATCCTCCTGGGAGGGATAAGTCTGAGAGCATCGTCAGAGCCTGAAGCACGCATATTTGTTACATGCTTCTTTTTGCAGACATTTACAATCACGTCTTCGGCACGTGCGTTTTCACCTACAATCATCCCTTCATAAACCCTGGTTCCGGGCTCAATGAAAAGTATACCTCTCTCCTGGGCATTGAACAAACCATAGGTAGTTGCCTCTCCGGCTTCAAACGCCGCAAGTGCCCCCCTGGGTCTTTCCGGTATGTCTCCCTTGTATGGTTCATAACCATGAAAAAGGTGATTCAGTATTCCGTTTCCTCTGGTATCGGTCAAGAACTCCGACCTGTAGCCTATTAGACCCCTCGCAGGTATTTTAAATTCAAGCCTCATATATCCTTGAGCAGCCGAAGTCATATTAATCATCTCGGCTTTCCTGGGCCCGAGCTTCTCAATAACTACTCCCATGTGCTCTTCAGGTACATCTATTACTAAAAGCTCTACAGGCTCATGAAGCCTGCCGTCAATCTCCCTGGTTATGACCTCCGGCTTGGACACCTGCAATTCATATCCCTGCCGTCGCATAGTTTCAATAAGTATAGAAAGATGAAGCTCTCCCCTACCTGAAACCTTGAATGTATCAGGTGAGTCGGTTTCCTCTATTCTAAGACTCAGGTTGGTTTCAAGTTCTTTATAAAGTCTCTCTCTTAGGTGGCGGGAGGTAACAAATTCGCCTTCCTTACCTGCAAACGGGCTTGTATTAACACCAAACGTCATGGAAACAGTGGGCTGGTCAATATCTACAAAAGGCAGAGGCTCAGGACTGTCAATATCACAAAGGGTATCACCAATATTGATACCGGCAATCCCTGCAACTGCTGCAATGTCTCCAACCATTCCTTCCTTGACCTCAACCCTTTTTAAACCTTCAAACCGGTACAGCTTTGAAACCCTGCAGGGCTGACTTGTAGACCCGTCCTTGCAAAGGATTACCTGCTGTCCATAACTTATCCTGCCCCTTTCAATCCTTCCTATTGCTACCCTACCCACATATTCATCGTAATCAATACTGGAAACCAGAAGCTGGAGCGGTTTGTCGGCATATCCCTCCGGTGCAGGAACATTTTCCAGTATTATATCAAATAAAGGCTTAAGGCTTGTTGATTCCTCTGAAAGGTTTAGCTTTGCAACCCCATCTCTGGCCGATACATATACCACTGGAAAATCCAGCTGGTCCTCGCCTGCATCAAGGTCAATAAATAAATCAAGTACCTCGTCTACAACTTCAACGGCTCGCTCATCAGGCCGGTCAATTTTATTTACTACTACAATAGGCTTCAGGTTAAGCTGTAGTGCTTTTTTCAGTACAAATCTTGTCTGCGGCATGGGACCTTCGAACGCATCAACAAGAAGCAGAACTCCGTCAACCATCTTGAGGATTCTTTCAACCTCTCCACCGAAATCAGCATGCCCCGGGGTATCAACAATGTTTATTTTCACTCCGTTATAACTTATAGCCGTGTTTTTTGCAAGGATGGTTATACCTCTTTCCCTCTCAATATCATTTGAGTCAAGTACCCTTTCCCTGACCTGTTCATTTACCCTGAATATTCCGCTCTGTCTGAGCATACCATCCACAAGCGTTGTCTTCCCGTGGTCGACATGCGCAATTATCGCAATATTCCTGATATCTTCCCTTATCTGTTTATCCATTCTGTATCCCTCTTTATAAGTAATAAAAGCCAAGGTTTAAGTTTACAGCATCATAGGTGTATTGTCAAACCGTTGCATTAAAAAAGCGCCTTGCGGCGCTCCTTTAATCTCCCAAGGCATAGAGCTGCTTATCCTCGCCCAATGCCTCTTGACAGAACTTTTTCAATTGTACTGCAAACTTTACTACATCCTCGCCTTGAAACTCTTCTTCGATAAACCCGCATAACTTAATCAAATATTGAACCTCTTCTTTGGTATACTCCCTGTCGCCATAAGGATCCAGGTTAATCAGTATATCTTTTGCGCGGGCTTCAAAAAGGTAGTCGTAGAAAACTAATTTTTCCTGAACACTCTCTTCATAAACAACATAGCTGCTGGTGTCAATTTCCTTCTTGCCT
>JAWLGL010000122.1:1973-6691 GCA_041685035.1 Clostridia bacterium | reverse complement strand
AACAACAAGCTGCTGAAGCCTGTTTTCCATACCAATCAGTATAATTGAGCCCCTCTCAAGTGTTTCCTCGGCATGCCATACTGCTATTCTTCCATCGGGGAGAAACTGGTGATACAGGTTATATTTTACCTTCCTGTTGTCGGTATCTTCCTTTATGGTGTATTCATCAACCTTCTTCATATCGAGGTCGTACAACTTAATCTGTGTACCTTCCCCAACCATAATTCTGTCCTTGTATACGTCCACCGAAGCCATGGTATTACCGGCTGTTCTCTCGCCTATATATACATCGGTATGCTTCTGCAAATCAACAATATAGTCGTAAAACCCGTCATCCCAACCTGCCTCCAGATAGAATATCTTGTCCTGGACAACCCATTTTACATTTCTGAACTTTCCTTTATTATCAGGTATTACGTCAAAATAACTATCTTCTCCACGGGTATTGAGGATACTCAGATTTTGTTCATACCCCGCTCCATCGGTGAGCTTTTTGCCGTTGTTTCTGAAAAACAGTATTCTGTAATTATCCGAGAACCACGCTGCGGCAATGTCATCGGGCCTGTTGGTAATCCTGCTGGTTTCGCCTGTGTCCATACTGTATATACAAACACCGTCATCGGAGTATGCCAGTTTGGTACCATCGGGTGAAAAGACCGGCTTGTACCCTTTATCAGAAACCAGTGTCAAATTATGTGTATCTAGCTCCAGAATATAGATACCTTCAGTAGACATGAAGGCAGCCTTAGTTCCATCTGGAGACCAATCCGGCTTACCCACCAAAAAACCATTCCTGATGTCGAACATTGTTCCTTTGCCAAAATCGGCAAGGATTATATGGTTACCGGAGCCGTCATTCTGTGAAGCGCCTGTATGGTCACCATGACCTTGAAAAAGTATGTAGTTATTGTCCCGCGACCAGTATAGGCTGTTGTAGGTTGTCTGTATTGAAATACCATACTCAGTGAAATCCTTTTGAAGCTTGTTCTGGTGTTCCTGAGAAGTATAGAAAGAGGGCTTGGTGTTTCCCCCATGAGTAATTTCACCCTCTGTAGGTTCCTTCTTACCAATACTGCAGGAAACCAGTGAAAGCGTCATGACCACTAGAAAACTGCATTTAATAAATATTTTAAACATAAAAACATCCTCCGTTTTGCAAACTGATACTTCACTCCTTAGATATATGTTATCACATAAATGTTCCGGCGTTTCTAAACTTTTTTTCATAATTTGAGTCCTCGGGTAGCCCGGGCATACAGATATTAATACTGATACAGAAATTTGCATAAAGAAAGCCCGGGTCAAGGGTGCTGCCCAGGCATATGCCAGAAAAGAATCCTGTTTACCCGATAACTAACCGCCACTAAGATTCCAGCTTTAATATTATAGATAAGTGGCGATAAGTTCCTGGATAACGGCTTCTAAGTTTCAGTTGGAAAATCTCCACCTGGATCTAAGAAGCCTGTTTACCTTGGTTCTATAATCAGCCTTATTGCTGTTCTATGTTCTTCTTCAATGGTTATATCGGTAAAAGCGGGAATACAAATCAAATCCATACCTGATGGGGCAACAAAACCTCTGGCGATAGCTATGGCCTTCACAGCCTGATTAATTGCTCCTGCCCCAACTGCCTGCACCTCTACCCTTTGTCTTTCCCTGACAATTCCTGCAATTGCTCCTGCGATTGAATTCGGGTTTGATTTTGTTGATACCTTCATTACGTCCATATTTACATCCTCCTGTACTTTATTCATTGATACAAAATATTCTACAAATGTTTTGTAATTCCTTCTATATTTTTACAATTTTATCATGTTTTGAATAAAGTACAGTTTTACTGCCATAAACAGGATTCTTGGATTCAGGTGGAGTGTGCTCCATCTGAATCCAAGAATCCGTTATCCAGGGACGTAGCGCCGCTTATCTTTAATATTGCAACTGGAGTCTTAGCGGCGGTAGTCATCGGATAAAAACCAAACTATTACGGAAATCTTACTCATCTTTTTAGGAATAATCTCTTGATTTCATTTACCTTTTTTGTTGAGTCGTCAATACTGAATATCACGGCATTTAACTGCATATCTCCTCCTTTTCCTACTTCAAACCTCTCAGGAATAAGCATGGTAAATTTCTTGAGCGCTATATCCTTATCTACTCCAATGATGGAATTATAGGGCCCAGTCATACCAATATCGGTAATATATCCGGTTCCACCGGGCAGGACTCTTTCATCACATGTCTGCACATGAGTATGCGTTCCAAACACCACTGTCGCTCTTCCATCAAGATACCATCCCATGGCAAGCTTCTCCGAAGTTGCTTCAGCATGAAAATCCACAACAATAAAATCTACCGAGTCCTTTATTCTGTCAATTTCTCTATCAACTGCTTTGAAGGGGCTATCCACAGGATCCATGTACACCCGTCCAAGTGCATTTATTACGCCAACCGTTTTATCAGCCAATCGGAAAGCTGTACTCCCGCAGCCAGGTAGTTCATCCGGGTAATTTGCGGGCCTTATTAGCCTGCTGTCTTCATTTATGAAGCTTAATACCTCTTTCTTGGCCCAGACATGATTGCCTGTTGTAATTACGTCAACACCAAACGCATACAGCTCCCGTGCAACACTGTATGTAATACCGATACCGCCGGCCGAGTTCTCCCCGTTTGCAATTACCATATCAATTTCATGCTCTTTCTTAATGCCAGGAAGCAGGTCTTTAGTTATCTTTCTTCCCGGATTACCTACTATATCCCCTATTACAAGCAGATTCAATGTGTTACCTCCCTCTTTATTTCAGACTGCCTTCAGTATCTCATCTCAGATTATTATATAATAAAAAGCGTGTTTCCACGCTTTCTATTATAATCTGTGCTCATTATTTAGCAAACTCAATTGTCCTTATCTCTCTTATTACATTAACTTTTATCTGCCCTGGATACTCAAGTTCTTCTTCAATCTTCTTCACTATATCCCTTGCTATGAGTACCATTTGAGCATCTGATACATCTTCGGGCTTAACCATAATTCGGACTTCTCTACCGGCCTGAATTGCAAATGACTTTTCCACACCGGCAAAGGAATTAGCAATTTCCTCTAATTTCTCAAGTCTCTTAATATAGGTCTCAAGCGTCTCTCTCCTTGCGCCTGGCCTTGCTGCCGAAACCGAATCGGCGGCCTGCACCAGAATAGCAATCACTGAAGTGGCTTCAACATCACCATGATGAGACATTATTGCATTCACAATTTCACTATTTTCCTTATACTTCTTTGCTAAATCGCCTCCAATAGTTACATGTGAGCCTTCCATCTCATGGTCTACGGCCTTACCTATATCATGCAGTAAGCCCGCTCTTTTTGCCATGACTACATCCAATCCAAGTTCAGCTGCCATTAGTCCTGCCAAGCGCGATACTTCAATGGAGTGAGTGAGAACATTCTGACCATAACTGGTCCTGAATTTCAGCCTGCCCAGCAGCCTTACCAGTTCAGGATGGAGACCGTGTATGCCTGTTTCAAATGTTGCCCTTTCACCTTCCTGTCTTATGGATGCCTCTACTTCTTTTCTGGCTTTCTCAACCATGTCTTCAATTCTCGCCGGATGTATCCTGCCGTCAAGTATAAGCTTTTCCAAAGCTATACGGGCTACTTCTCTTCTGATGGGGTCGAACCCTGAGAGAATAACAGCTTCAGGAGTATCATCAATTATCAGATCAATGCCTGTCAAGGTTTCCAGTGTCCTGATATTTCTCCCTTCACGCCCTATTATTCTTCCCTTCATTTCGTCATTGGGCAGTGGAACAACAGATACTGTGGTCTCTGATACATGGTCTGCAGCACATTTTTGTATTGCACCAGCAACAATTTCCTTTGCTTTTTTGTCTGCTTCCTCTTTAGCCCTGGCTTCAATGTCTTTTATCATAACCGCAGCTTCCATTTTAACTTCATCTTCCAGATTCTTTAAAAGATATTCCTTGGCCTCATCGGTTGAAAGACCAGATATTCTTTCAAGTTCCTCCAGCTGCTTTTTATGAAGATCGGCTAGTTCCTCCTTGAGCGCCTGGACTTCCTTATTCTTTTTATTTAGTCCTTCTTCTCTCTGCTCCAGCGCTTCTACTTTCTTATCAATGGTCTCTTCTTTCTGCACCAATCTTCTTTCAAGCCTTAAAATCTCATTTCTTCTTTCTTTAATTTCCTTATCCAGTTCGACTCTGTTTTTGTGTATCTCTTCCTTTGCCTGAATCAACGCTTCTCTCTTTTCACCTTCAGCAACTTTCTTTGCGTCTGTCAGGATTCTCTCTGCTTCAGTCTCAGCACTTATAATTTTAGTTTCAGCAAACTTCTTGCGAAATACTGTGCCAATCCAGAAAAAAAGAGCCGCAGTAATAAGGAAAACTACTAGACCCGTAATTAGTACATTGAGTTCTATCTAGTCCACCTCCTTTGTATTCAATTTCCAAAGTTCAAAATAATACTATTCAAGTCTTTACAACCTGATTCTGACCCGAATTTGTTAAGAATTTGGCATAAATTAATTTTAAACTTTTTTAAATTTTGTGTCAAGAATCAAAGTGAACTATACTTCTGCTCCCCTCAAGTTCAACCCTGAATGCCCTGTCGGCAATCTCAGTTAGATGCCTGTTGTGTGTTACCATGATTACCTGCCTGCCAAATGTAACGCTGACCTGTTTCAGAAATTCTGCAACCTGGATAATAT
>JAWLGL010000122.1:0-1963 GCA_041685035.1 Clostridia bacterium | reverse complement strand
TACTCATCACTTACATGCTTTGCAGGCTCATCCAGTATTATGGGCCCTCCTGTTTCCAGACCACTGCATTCAAGCATTGCCAGCCTTATAGCCAGTGAAATAATATCTACAACCCCTCCGCCTCTGGCTTCCTGAGGTTTGGTTTTGATGATATCTCCATTGATGTATGAGACCACATAAAATTCCGCTTCGGTTCTGCCCCTGGACTCACTTAACTCGATTTTAAATTCCATGGTTGAATCAAAAATAAACTGGAGACAGTTTGTAACCAGTGACTCTATCTTCTGTCTGGCTTGTTCTCTTGCATAATCCGAAGTCTTATGAAGCAGGATTCTGACCTGCTCAAGAATATCAATATTGTCTAATGCTTTCTGCAGTTGGCCTTCCAGTCTGGCTTTCTGTTCCTCAACCTGCTCTTTCTTGCCTCTCTGTCTGTAATAGTAACCTTTGGCGCTCTCAAGGTTCTGTTTCAACTTATTCAGTTCCTGCAAATAGTCCATTAGTAACCTCCAATACCTGTACATTTGCTCGACAGTCATACTTTATAAATATGGACACACTTATGTCATTGCGAGCGAATGCGTGGCAATCTCAGACCACAATCCTGGCTGCTAGCTGTTAACAATATTAGTTGAGGGGAGCGAATTAAGGGTCTGAGATTACCACGTCTCCGGCACTCAAGTAAGAGGTTCTATTTAGTTTATTGAGTGCCGGATCCTCGTAATGACATAAGCAGTTAATGCTTATTAACCTTCAAAAGTCACATAACAAGTTAATTTAACACTCAGCTGCCAGTCTGGCTGCTTTGACGGTATTTTTCAGAAGCATTGCGATGGTCATTGGCCCAACTCCTCCGGGAACCGGCGTAATCAGTTCTGCCTTCTCCCTCGCAGTTTCATACTCAACATCTCCTACCGGCTTTTTGCTCCCTTCTACTCGATTCATTCCCACATCGATTACTACAGCTCCGGACTTGAGCATATCTCCTTTTATTATCTCCGGCTTACCAACCGCTGCCACAAGAATATCCGCCCTCCTGCACACTTCCGCCAGGTTGGCGGTTCTGGAATGGCATATTGTCACCGTACCATGCTCCCTTAACAGCAAGAGAGCTTGAGGTTTCCCAACAATATTACTTCTTCCAACCACTACACATTCCCTGCCCCGCACCTGTACATTATACTCTTTTAGAATCTCCATAACGCCTGCCGGTGTACAGGGTAGAAAGCCCTCCCTTCCCAATACCAGGTTGCCCATATTGACCGGATGAAAACCATCCACGTCCTTTCCAGGGTCGATGGCCATAAGAAGTTTGTCTTCATCAAGGTGTCCGGGTATGGGAAGCTGAAGAAGTATACCATTTATATCAGCCCGTCTGTTTAATTGTACTATCAGATTTTCCAGCTGCTCCTGTGAGACATCATCCTGCAGGGCGAATTCTTCGGAGTAGATACCGGTCTCTTCACAGGCCTTCTTTTTGGCATTGACGTATATCCTTGAAGCCGGGTCATTGCCTACAATTATTACCGCCAGTCCAGGGGTAATACCCTTATGCTTTAACCCTTCGACCTCAAGTTTCACATCTTCCCTGAGTCTTTGAGCCAGCATTTTTCCATCCATAATTCCTGCAGCCATATGTCATCACTCTCCCTGGAAGTTTTCTTAATTCTAACACTTATTGATTGAGTTGTGCAATATTAAGGTGGGGGGACGCGGCCATTCGCTTCGCTCAAGGAACGTCCCCATTTGATATGCCCCGCCAAAGCCCAGGTCTACTTCTGTGTTACTTCTAGTTATAGGGGAAATGAATTAACGGGCGAATAAGTTTGCGAAGGAATCTAATATAAACAGGATTCTTGGATTCAGGTGGAGTATTTATCTCCGACTGAATCTTAGAAGCCGTTATCCAGGGACGTAGCGCCACTTGTCTAAATATTGAAGCAGGAATCTTAGTGGCGGTAGT
>JAWLGL010000121.1:827-6697 GCA_041685035.1 Clostridia bacterium | reverse complement strand
AAGAGCTATGATGTTGAGGTTACTGAGGTGACCGAGAATCAGACCGGCGGCATAGTCAGGACCGAGGAACCCAAGATGGTAAATGCTCCTGCTGCACCCAAGGCTCCTGCCAAAAGTGAGCCGGCTCCTGCAGCTGCTGCCGGGGCGGTAAAGGTTAACGCCCCCATGCCGGGAACCGTCTTAAAGGTCAACGTGGAGCAGGGACAGAAGGTGAAGAAAGGTGAAGTATTACTTATTCTTGAGGCAATGAAAATGGAAAATGAGATTGCCGCCCCCGGTGACGGAACCATTGCTTCAGTACATGTATCAAGAGGAAGCAAGGTTAATGCCGGAGACCTGATGGTTTCCATAGGCTAATAAGGAATGGGAGGTTTTTTATGTCAAAAGTCAGGATAACCGAGACAGTTCTAAGAGATGCACACCAGTCTCTCATAGCAACCAGAATGTCTACAGAGGATATGCTCCCGATACTTGAAAAGCTGGATGATATTGGATACCATTCACTTGAAGTTTGGGGAGGAGCAACCTTTGATGCGTGTTTGAGGTTCTTGAATGAGGACCCTTGGGAAAGACTGAGGAAAATCAGAAAAACGGTGAAGAAGACAAAGCTTCAGATGCTTTTCAGGGGTCAGAATATATTGGGTTACAAGCATTATGCAGATGATGTTGTGGAATATTTCGTTAAAAAATCTATTGAAAACGGAATGGATATTCTCAGGATATTTGACGCCCTGAATGATTACAGGAATATTGAAACTGCAATGAAAGCCTGCAACAAGGAAGGCGGCCATGCACAAGGAGTAATATGTTATACTACCAGTCCGGTACATACCATAGAACTGTATGTAAAGGATGCAAAGAGGCTGGAGGAAATGGGCGCAGATTCCATATGTATCAAGGATATGGCAGGACTTTTGCTTCCCTATACGGCTCATGAATTAATTAAAGAGGTTAAAAAGGCTGTAAAACTTCCAATACAGCTGCATACCCATTACACTAGCGGAGTGGGGTCAATGACTTACCTGAAGGCAATCGAGGCTGGAGTAGATATTGTGGATACGGCAATTTCTCCTATGGCCGAAGGCACATCACAGCCTGCTACCGAGCCGTTGGTTGCTACACTGAAAGGCACCGAAAGGGATACCGGGCTGGATTTGGGCAAGCTGAACCAGATAGCAGAATATTTCAAGCCTATAAGGGAGAAGTATTTGCAGACTGGATTACTGGACCCCAAAGTAATGGGAGTGGATGTAAATGCGCTGATTTACCAGGTGCCTGGAGGAATGCTGTCCAACCTGGTTTCACAGTTGAAACAGCAGAATGCCATTGATAAGCTTCAGGAAGTGCTTAATGAAGTCCCAAGAGTTAGGGAAGACTTGGGGTATCCGCCTTTGGTTACTCCATCCAGCCAGATAGTCGGGACACAGGCTGTACTTAACGTTATGATGGGTGAGAGGTACAAGATGGCTTCAAAGGAGACCAAAGCCGTGCTGAAGGGAGAATACGGAAAAACCCCCGGGCCTATCTCCGATGAAATCAGAAAAAAGGTTATAGGTGATGAAGAGCCCATAACCTGTAGGCCTGCTGACTTGCTGAAACCGGAGCTTAACAGCATAAAGGGGCAGATGAGCGAATATCTCGAACAGGATGAGGATGTTTTATCATATGCACTCTTCCCACAGGTAGCTGAGGATTTCTTCAAATTCCGGAGGGCTGCAAAGTATGGGGTTGATGCGAGTCTGGTGGATGTGGAACAGAAGACCTATCCGGTGTAATACCGTATAGAAACAGAACCTTTTTGAAGGGCAGGGGCTAAAGGGATGAGGTTTCCCGGGCATCTGCCCTTTTAATATATGTGGTTTGTTTATATAATTTTCCTTTGGGCATTCTTACTGCCTTTTTTACTGCCGCCTTTAATCGGGACAGTAATACGGAGACAGCTCTTAAAACACACCTGCGTGTAGCCAGTATCAGCAGCAATCCCGATATCCCTGTTACCGCAGACCAATGAAGCATATTGTCAAATATGGATGAAAGAGTATAGAAGATTACCGGATGGAGAGAAATGGACAGCATCTTTAATTCTGGAGCTGATGGATTATTAAAAAGAAAATTAAAAACAGTAACCAGTATAACCTTCTGTTCAAGGTAGAGCAAGCCCAGTATAAGGCTGGACAGAATCAGTGACAGTGATACATATATAATCAGCTTTACGATGTTTCTGGCAGCCAGCAGCATCAGAACTATACATAGAGCAATTGAAGCGGCTATTGCCAGAGGTATGGTATCAAAGAAATGGTATGCCCGCGCCAAATAATACATTATTGCAGAACTGGATGGATTATTGAGCTTGAGACTATTTGGTATGCTGTCTAAAGGATTGGATGGAACGGCCTCTGCTTTTTCGGCCATACCGTTCAGTTCTGCACCCTTATTCATGGACTGAATCCCATCCTTTAACGGGGTAAGGTTTATCAGAGGGGCTCTATTTTTGCCTTCAAGGTATGAGTAGAATTCATCTATAAGTAGTTCGGATTGAGCTTTAAGGCCTTCCCTGGGTATACTATTGATAACATATCTGCCTATTCCGGTTGAGTGCTTGTACATGCCTTCAGGCAGAAAAACAGAAATCAAGGCTGGAATCTGATTGTAAATCAGGGTATAGGAATTGGTAACATCCAACATATTCTTTATGTATGTGGGATTAAAAACCGTTTTATTTACTGCAGAGGTTACAACTCCGGCTGCAGTAAAAAGGGTAAGAAGTATCAGAAGAAACAATAGAATCAACGACTTGAAAAGTTTCATTCACACCATCCTCTGCACATATGTAAAGGAGTCAAAGTGTTCGGCTCAGGATAAAAGCCGACAGTGGGAAAGGTGATAACAGATTCAAACTTATTATAACATAGAAGCAATCAATTTTTAATATGAATCGAAGATACAGAACGGAAAAACGCTGTAAAAATAATGGCAGATATTACAGTTATCTACAGGTTGCCTGAATTTCACTTAGCAAGTATTAACAAGTTACAATTTTTTTACATACGATTTACTTTTAGGTACTGTATGTTATAATGATTATGTCAAAATTGGTTGAACATCGCATCATATAATATTGCAATTCGTTTTAGCTCAGCAAACAGGTTTATTAAATTCAAGTATAGAATTTGTTGGTTTGTGAGTTTGTGAAGTTTTTACCACAAAATTCCGATATATATATTAACAACATTAAGCTCTCAGCCAGTGTTCTGAATTGCCAGCGTTTCTAAAAAGAGGGGGTAATGTTATGCCAAAACAACAGATAGCAGATATCATCAAGAAAGACAGGGAAGAGAGAAAACATGAAAGGTTTGAGGGTACTTTTCTCGATTACCTGGAATTGGTTAAAAAAGACCCTGATATTGTTAAACTAGCTCACCAGAGAATGTATGAGCTGATTACTGCTCCGGGTGTCCAGGTGATTAAAACCGAAGAAAACCCCAGACTCCGAAGGATATATGGAAATGATGTAATAAAGAAGTACAGGTTTTTTGAGGACGATTTCTTTGGAGTAGATAAAACACTGATGAAAATAGCAAGGTATTTTCATTCGGCTGCCATGGCCGGAGAGGAAGCCAGGCAGGTGCTTTATCTTGTGGGTCCTGTAGGCTCGGGTAAGTCTTCACTGATGGAGGTACTCAAGCGTGCCCTTGAGAAGAGTCCACCGGTATTTTCTTTAAAGGACTGCCCCATGAGGGAAGAACCCCTCCACCTTGTACCCAAACATTTGAGAAATGAATTCGAAAAGCTTCTTGATATACGAATAGAGGGAGACCTCTGTCCGGTTTGTAGATACAGACTGAAGAACGAGTTTGGAGGGGAATATGAGAAGTTTCCCGTAGAGACCTTTGAGTTCTCAATCCGTTCGCGAAAAGGTATAGGTGTTGTACCTCCGGTTGACCCTAATAACCAGGATACGTCTGTTCTTACCGGCTCGGTTGATATATCCAAGCTTGACCTTTACCCTGAGGATGACCCAAGAGTTATGGCGCTAAACGGTGCTTTCAATGTGGGCAACAGGGGCATTGTAGAGTTTATTGAGGTATTTAAGAATGAAACCGAATACCTGCATACAATGATTACCGCTACACAGGAAAAATCTATACCTTCTCCCGGAAAGGGTTCGATGATATATTTTGACGGAATAATCCTGGCGCATTCAAATGAAGCAGAGTGGAACAGATTTAAGTCCGACCATACAAACGAAGCTATATTGGACAGGATAGTCAAAATTGAAATTCCCTATTGTCTGGAGTTGAATGAGGAGATTAAGATATATAGTAAAATTCTTAAAAAGAGTAAATTTGATGCCCATATTGCTCCTCATACAATTGAGACAGCATCAATGTTTGCCATCCTCACCAGGCTTGCACCTTCCAATAAAGTTGACTCGTTAACCAAGCTGAAGATTTATAACGGAGAAGAAATAGTTGAGCAGGGAACCACCAAGAAAGTAGATATATTTGAACTGAGGGAAGAGTCCCCCAGGGAAGGAATGGTGGGAATCTCGACAAGGTTTATTATGAAGGCCATAGATACTGCGCTGTCTGAATCAGACCACAATTGTATTAACCCTATTTCAATTATGGAAACACTGGTTAAGGCGGTTAAGGAACTTCCCTTGGGTGACGAGGAAAGGGAAAGATACCTCAGATTTATTCAGGATACCCTAAAGAAGGAATATAATAAAGTGCTTGAAAAAGAAGTAACCAAGGCATTTATTCATGGATACAGGGAGCAGGCTGAAAGCCTCTTCAACAACTATCTTGACCATGCAGAAGCATACGTCAACAAAACAAGGATTAAGGACAGAAATACTGGTGAGGAGCTGGAACCCGACGAGAGGTTCATGAGGTCCATTGAAGAGCAGATTGGTATAACCGATACGTCAGCCAAAGGTTTCAGGCAGGATGTTACAGCTTATATGTTCTTTGTCCTCAGGAATGGAGGAAAGCTTGACTTTAACAGCTATGAACCATTGAAAGAAGCCATTGAGAAGAAGCTAACGGCTTCAGTTAAAGAGCTTTCAAGGGTGATAACACTGGCAAAGGTTAGGGACGGTGAGCAGGATAGAAAGTACAATGCCATGGTTGAAGAAATGAAAAAGAACGGTTATTGTGACCACTGCTGTAATGTGGTACTGAAATATGCAGCAAACAACCTCTGGAAGGATTAATAAGGTAAATATATTATATACAGAAGATATGTTATGCGAAGTGTAGGGACACTTCGCACTTTCATAAAGCGGGGTGAGGCAGATGGCTATATTCAGGGAATTTAACAGCAGTGGAAGGGATAGGTCCGCCGAGGATAGAAGGCGTCATAAACAGCTTGTTGAGGATGCCATTAAAAAAAACATTGGTAATATTATTGCTGAGGAGAGTATCATCGGAGTCAGCAAGGATAAGAAGGTAAAGGTACCTATCAAAGGAGTGAAAGAGTACCAGTTTATATACGGAAAGAATAAGAAGGGTACCGGAACCGGAGATGGCAGTGAGAAACGGGGAGATAAGGTCGGAGAAGAGGCTAAGAAAGGTATAGAACAGGGACAGGGAGCAGGCAACAAGGAAGGCGAGGATATTTACGAAACTGAAATCACCCTGGATGAGGTAATAAATTATCTTTTTGAAGACCTTGAACTGCCTGATTTAGACAGAAGAAAGCTTTCTGAAATCGACGCCCAGAGTTATCACAGAAGGTCGGGTTTTCAGAAGAAAGGAATACCACCCCGTCTCGCTAAGAAGAAATCGCTTGTAGAAAAATTAAAAAGAAAACAGGCTATTAAGAGGAGCCATGAGGAATCATGGGAGGAAGAGGAAATAAGGTTT